>NZ_CDRRUH010000025.1:0-39215 GCF_977045365.1 Fusicatenibacter sp. | reverse complement strand
AACGATATGCATGGTAAATTTTTAAAGAAGACATTGCAAAAGGAAGGAATCAATACAGATGCTATTGTCGAAGATCCGGGTTATGGTTTGACGCTTGCTTTCGCAGTTTTTAGGTCTTGGCAGGAAATTTTCGTTCTCACAGTTCAGAGGATAGGCTATTGCTCTGTTTGCAAATTTGTTTGTTTTCACGGTATCCCAATCAGCAAGCCGGATGATCTCTGCTGTGCCGTTTTTTTACTTTCTTAATTGTATCATGCTAATGTAAAGAAATCCATATTCTCTGAGAAGTTGTCCTGTTTTTTGAAACAGGGTTGTCCTCCGATTAGCCTGTTTTTGGAAAAATCCGGCATAATCATAGTAGACAGAGTCAAACACCTGCCAATCACGGCGGGTATGGGGATTTATTAGGGCAGTCCATAGTGGGCTGCCTTTTGTCATTGTCCACTTGACAGGTAGCACACCATCTTGCAAGGTGTTTTTCTATATAGAAGGTATTTTCTGCATATTAACTTATAAGCTTTAATGATTACATATCTTGGAAAAAAAGGATGGCGGAATAATATGTCACTATGATATAATAAAGCGGATCATTTAACCGAATCAAGCAAGTAGCGAAGCGGATTGCGAATATCCGCTTTGACTGTATCTATTCGGATTTGGGGGAAGAGAATGAAAAATGGATAAAAGTAGAAAAAAATCAGCCCTGTTCGTTGCATGCATATTGGTAGTTTTGGGAATATGGATGATGTTGTCTGTACCTTGCCGGGCTGCGGAAACAAATAAGGATGAAAAACTGCCGCAGACGGTGGAACAAGACGAATCAGCGCAACAGGAAACAAAAGAATCAGAAACGCAGACAACCGAACAGAAGGTGATTCGTGTCGCTTCCTTTGAGGATACCTTCAATTATGTTGACAAAAATGGTGTCAGACGAGGCTTTGGCTACGAACTCATGCAGGCGCTGGCAGGCTATACCGGATGGAAATATGAGTATGTGAAATGTGACTGGTCCAACTGTTTTGATAAGCTTGAAAATGGTGAGATCGATATCATGGGTGATATCTCTTACACCGATGAACGCGCACAAAGGATGCTTTTTTCAGACGAACCTATGAGTGAAGAAAAATATATCCTTTATGCTGATTTATCATATACGGACATTGGGGTGTCTGATTTCAAGGATATGGATGGGAAACGCGTAGGTGTGCTCATGGACACAGAACCTGAAATCATGCTGACGGAATGGGAAAATAAGAATGGCATACATACAGAACATGTAAATGTGTATAATAATGATGATGTTGAAAAGAAATTAGCGAATCATGAGATTGACTGTTTTGTGTCTCTGGAGGAATCCATCTGGTCTGAACAGGGAATATCATCTGTTACTACCATTGGTAAGTCAGGCATATATTTTGTAATAAATAAAGAGCGCAGTGATATCAAGACGGAGCTGGATTATGCTATGCGCCAGCTGGAACGAGACAGTCCTTTTTTAAAGGCAGACCTGTATAAGAAGTATTTTACGCTTGATTATAATCAGAGTCTTAGAGGCGGAGAAAAGTTATGGTTGGAAGAGCATGGTAGTATCCAGATAGGATTTTTGAACAATGATCCGGCAATCTTTTCCATGGATGAAGAGAATGGAGAGGTTACCGGTATGCTGGCAGAATATATTTCCCATGCCAAAGACTGTCTTGGAAATCAGACGATGAAATTTAACATGCAGGCATATGATGATTACGATGAAATGCTTCAAGCTCTGAAAGAGCGTGAAATCGACATGATTTTTTATGCCGGAAGAAACCCTGGTCTTGCAGAAAAGGAAGGCTATACACTTACTAACACAGCCTGGACCTACAGCCTGATGGCGGTAACGGATGAAAAATCCTTTAATGAGGACGAGTCGTATACAGTAGCTGTACCAAAAGAACAAGAAGCCTTAAAACAACATATTGCTTTCAGTTATCCGCAGTGGAAACTGGTAGATTACAATTCGTTTGCTGATGCGGCAGATATGGTCATGAATGAAAAAGCAGACTGTTTTCTCATGGGAACCAGTCAGGCGCTGAAATATGATAACGATCGAGATTTCAAGAGTATTCCACTTACCAAAACAATGGAAGCGTGTTTTGCAGTAAGAGTTGGAGAAGGAACTCTCTTATCGATATTGAATAAAACTTTAAAGGCTATGCCGTCTGACATGCTTACAAGTGCACTTGCTATCTATGACAGTACGGAAGATAAGGTGACTTTTTATGATTTTATAAAAGATAACATGATTGCTTTTTTTGCCACGGCAGGATTTTTTGCACTTGGCATCATTGGTATGATCCTTGTACTTTTACGGAAGGCAAGAAAAGCAGAAACTCTCGCAAAGATTGCGGCAAACGATACACAAAAACTCAATGATAAACTGGAAATTGCTTTGAAAAAAGCAGAGGATGCCAGTCTCGCAAAGACCCAATTTCTCAATAATATGTCCCATGATATCCGTACTCCTATGAATGTAATTCTGGGTTATGCACAGCTTATGGAGAATGAACTAAAAGGAAAAGGGCTGCCTGAAACGTTGGAACATTTGGAAAAACTACAGCAGTCTGGGAATCTTCTCCTGTCAATCATAAATAATGTACTGGATATGGCCCGGATTGAGAGCGGAAGGATGGAACTCGATGAGAATTACGGCCAGATGGAAGAGATTCTACAGACCTTGTTTGTAGTATTTGATGAGAAAGCAAGGAAAAAGAATCTTGCGCTTCATTACACGATGAATGTAGAACATGAGCATGTACTGACCGATATTACCAAGGTAAAAGAAATATTTGTCAATATCCTGAGCAATGCCATAAAGTATACTCCGGCCGGTGGTTCTGTAATGGTAAATATAGATGAGTTACCATGTGATGAGCCTGGGTATATGATTGTGAGAACCAAAGTGATCGATACCGGAATCGGTATGAGTGAAGATTATCTGACAAAGATTTTCGAAGCATTCACACGTGAACAGAATACCACAGAGGGCAAGATTACAGGAAGCGGGCTTGGAATGTCGATCGTCAAGAAATATGTTGATCTGCTTGGTGGAACAATTGATGTAGAGAGTGAGCCTGAAAAGGGCAGCACCTTTACTGTTACATTGAAACACAAGATAGCGGATGAAAGCTATTATGTAAAAGAAAGTGATGAAAGCTCTGGAAAGGGCAGTGAAATCCTTCAAGGCAGGAAGATCCTTCTGGCGGAGGATAATGATTTGAATGCAGAGATTGCAGAAGCAATACTTGAGCGTGCGGGTCTTAAGGTTGAACGTGCGGAGGATGGCATTCAGTGCGTAAACAAGATAGAAAAGATGCCAGCAGGCACATATGATATGATCCTCATGGATATCCAGATGCCGAAAATGGACGGTTATAAAGCAACACAGGCAATCAGGCATCTGCCGGACAAAGATAAAGCATGCATACCGATTGTTGCAATGACAGCAAATGCATTTGAGGAAGATAAGCGAGAGGCTATTGCAGCTGGAATGAATGGTCATATCGCAAAGCCAATCGAGGTTGATAAGCTGCTGTCGATGGTAGCGGAAATCATAAGGCACCAGGAAAAATAATACATAATGTCCGGAGTGAAGCAGGAGATTGAAGCTGGAAAAACTGTTTTCAAATATTCTGACTTTTCTATTGTGGATTTTATACAGGAACTCGACACGATATTTCATTCTCAAATATATGAAAAGCAGCAGACCTTTACCATTACAAAAGAAAATATCCGGCATGAGTGGGTGAATGGGGATCGCGTCCATTTAATGCAGATTAAAATACAATTTTTGATGCGTTTACCCGTGCAGAAAATTCCATGACGAATAAAATACAGGGAACCGGTCTTGGAATGGCAATCACCAAAAATCTGGTTGACTCGATGGGTGGAACGATTGATGTAGAAAGTGAACCCGGACAGGGAAGCTGTTTTGAGATCTTTATGGATCTGAAAATTGCAGAAGAAAGAGCTGTTTCTTCGGTGTCACAGGCAGAAACAGATGAGCAGGATGGTAATATCCTGCAGGGAATGAGCTTCCTGTGTGCAGAGGATAATGAGCTGAACGCTGAGATCCTGACAGAACTGTTAAAGATCGAGGGCGCAGAGTGTACCATTTGTGAAAATGGGGAAGAGATTTTGAAAGCATTTGAACAGTCTGCACCGGGGGATTATGACATGATCCTGATGGATGTGCAGATGCCGGTTATGAATGGCTATGAGGCAACGAAGGCAATCCGCAGAAGTTCCCATGAACTGGCAAAGAAAATTCCGATCATTGCCATGACCGCCAATGCATTCTCAGAGGATATCCAGCATTCCCTGGCAGCCGGTATGAATGCACATGTTTCAAAACCGGTTGAGATGAGGGTACTGGAAAAGACGATCAGAAGCATAAAATCCGGCGGGGGGGGTACCGAAATGCAGGCCACTGAATCGTAACAAATGGCAGGGAATCGGATATGAAAAAAACGAAAAGGATAGTTAGGGATAGAAGAAAAATGAAAGGAAAAAGAGTGATTGCAGGCATTCTGCTTGCGGGAATTTTAGCAGTCACCCTGTCAGGGTGCAAAAATACAGACAGCACGAAAGAAGAAACAAAAAAGCCTGTTATTACCCTCGGCAGCGACAGCTATCCACCATACAATTATCTGAATGAGGATGGTGTACCGACGGGTATCGATGTAGAACTGGCTACGGAAGCATTCAAAAGAATAGGATATCAGGTAAATGTTGTCCAGATTAACTGGGAAAAGAAAAAAGAACTGGTGGAGAGCGGAGAGATTGACTGTATCATGGGCTGCTTTTCCATGGAAGGACGCCTTGACGATTACCGATGGGCAGGACCGTATATAGCAAGTCGTCAGGTGGTCGCTGTAAATGAGAACAGTGATATTTATAAACTGAGTGACCTGGAGGGAAAGAACCTGGCTGTCCAGTCCACAACCAAACCGGAAGGTATCTTTCTGAACCGGACAGATGAGAGAATCCCTAAACTGGGAAATCTGATCAGTCTGGGACACCGGGAGTTGATCTATACGTTTCTGGGAAAAGGATATGTAGATGCAGTTGCCGCACATGAGGAATCGATTGTCCAGTATATGAAAGATTATAACACAAGCTTCCGTATCCTGGAAGAACCGCTGATGATTACGGGGATCGGTGTTGCGTTCGCAAAAGAGGATGACAGGGGAATCTGTGAGCAGATGGACCAGACATTGGAAGAAATGCGCCAGGATGGCACATCTCTGAAAATTATTGAAAAATATCTGGATGATCCCCAAAAGTATCTGGAGGTGGATGATCTTGGATATTAAGAGAAAGAAAAAAGAAAAACAAATCCAGCTGTTCGGCGGTCTGATAGGAATCTGTGTGGCTGTAGCCGCTCTGTTTTATTTCTTCCACGCAGAAAAAGCGGAAGCAGAGAAAAGAATGGTGGAGATTGTAAACTATGTGAAAGTGCAGTGTTCCACCTACACCCATTATAATGAATCTTCGGAATCCAAGAGTCTTCTCCGTGCCATTGAAAGTGCCAGACAGATGAGTACAAACATTAACATGGAAACAGAAAACGGCGGTCAGCTGAGCCGGGAATTCCTGAAAGGAAATCTGCAGACTCTCTGGGTGGATGGCATCATTGTGCTGGATAAAGAAGGAAAGACGGACTGTGAATACAGCACGGATGAAGCTCTGGCCAATGAGATTACAGAGTATCTGCAAAAAGAAATTATCATGGATTTTGCCGGATATGAAGAAAGATCTTATTCAGAACGGTTTATCAGGGAAGATGGATCCTATATTGATATTGCAGCCTGTGCCAGAAAAGATGCACCGGGTATTGTGGCAATCTACTATTACACATCTCCTGAATTTGCCAGAAATTATACCCTGACGATACAGGGTCTTTTAAACGGCTATAGTGTCCAGAAAGATGGAACGATTATTATTGCAGACGATGGCACCGTTGTTGCCAGTAATGATGAGAGTCTGTTAGGGCAGAATACAGCTGGCAACGAGGTTGTTCAGGCAATGAAAAAGAATACAGACAGTCAGCACATTTATCATTTGAAGAATGAAGGAATTGGATGTTACGGAATCATGCTGAAGCAGCGGGATTATTATATTTATGCATATCTTCCGGATAAAGAAGTATTTCATAACCTTCCATTAAGTGTAGCGGGTGTTATTTTTCTTTATTTCCTGATGTTCAGTATGTTCTGGTTCTGGACATACAGAACCAATCAGGCACATCAGAAACAGGAACAGGAAAAAGATGAAAAATATAAGTCAGAACTTTTGATAGCCGCAAAAAAGGCAGAAGCTGCCAATGAGGCAAAAACTGAGTTTCTCCAGCGGATGAGCCATGATATCCGGACTCCGATCAATGGAATCTGCGGCCTGGTCAATATGGCAGACCATTATGCAGATGATACGGAGAAACAGACGGAATACAGAACAAAGGTGAAAGAGGCATCCAATCTGTTGCTGGAACTGGTAAATGAAATTCTGGATATGAGTAAGCTGGAGTCAGGTGAAGTGGTTCTGGAAGAAATTCCATTTAATCTGAGCAGTATTTCCAGGGAAGTATTTATTGTGATCGAGCAGATGGCTGCAGAACAGAATATCCGGATACTGTGGGAGAAAAAAGAAATCACACACCGGGATTTTATTGGAAGTCCGGGGTATGTGAAACGTGTGATGATGAATATTCTGTCGAATGCAGTGAAATATAACAGAGAAAACGGACAGATCTATATCAGCTGCATGGAAATACCATCCGAACAGCCGGAAATGACGACGATGGAATTTGTCTGTCGGGATACTGGAATCGGAATGACGGAGGAGTTCCAGAAATGTGTGTTTGAACCATTTGCACAGGAACATACGGGAAGCCGTGCAAAATTTGCCGGAACAGGACTGGGAATGGCTATTTCACGGAAGCTGGTCGAGGAAATGGGTGGAACCATTACTTTTGAAAGTGAAAAAGGCGTAGGGACGACATTTGTGATCCGGATTCCGTTTAAGATAGATCTGGATGCGGATAAACGGGAAGAACAGAAGGATGTATCCGAAAAATCAATAAAGGGGCTGCATATTCTTCTGGCAGAAGATAATGAGCTGAATATGGAAATCGCTGAATTTGTGCTTCAGAATGAAGGTGCTGAGGTGACAAAAGCCTGGGATGGTCAGGAAGCTGTTGAACTGTTCAGAAATAGTGAACCTGGTGAGTTCGATTTAATCCTTATGGACATTATGATGCCGGTCATGAATGGTTATGAAGCTGCAAAGATGATCCGGTCTCTGGATAGAGAGGATGCAAAGAAAATACCGATCATTGCAATGACAGCAAATGCGTTTACGGAGGACAGAATAAGGGCAAAAGAAGCAGGGATGGATGAACATGTTGCTAAGCCTCTTGATGTGGAATTACTGATAAAAGTAATTTATAAATTGGTGAAATAATTGATAGGGCAGCATCCGGATCCGCAGGAACTTTAAATTGAAAAAATCCGGCAGAGTGTTTATAATGGATGGGAAAAACAAAACAGAAAGGCAATGCTGTTATGCGTAAAATTACAGAATTAAAAGAAAAACAGGAGATTGCGCTTGGAATATTACTGTATCTGGATGAAGTCTGCCGGAAACATCACCTGATCTATTTTGCAGCAGATGGAACGCTGCTCGGGCTGATCCGGCATCAGGGGTTCATTCCGTGGGATGATGATGTGGATGTCTGGATGCCGAGAGCGGATTATGAAAAACTGGAACAGATTGTAAACAGCGAAACGGATACACCGTACCGCGTCATGAATTTTCATAATACAAAGGGTTTCACACTGGCATACGGAAAGCTGGTACACACCGGAACGAGTCTTGTGGAGCACGTGGCAGGAGCTGTGGATACCGGTCTTTTCGTCGACATTTTCCCATTTGACGGACTGCCGGAAAAAGATACACCGGAGTACGACCGTCACTGGAAAAAGCTGCTGTTTCTGGAAAGCCAGCGGATGAATGCATTCCGCACCTACCGCCAGACCTTAAAAGGAAACAAAGGAAGCTTTGCAAAATGGTGCAAATGGGCGATCCGGAAATGTTATGGAAAAGAGCGGATTCTGCGCGAGATGGAAAAAGAGTGCAGAAAGTACCGCGCGGAGGACTCAAAGTGGGTGGCCTGCCAGTGCGGCGGTTACCGCAAGTCGGACGCGATTCCCAAAACAGCGATCGAAGAGATCGTACGCCTTCCGTTTGAAGGCCATCTGATCAATGCTCCGGCGGGATACGAGACGTATCTTCACACCCTGTACGGCGATTACCATCAGCTTCCGCCGGAGGATCAGCGTCATCCTGCGCATGTGGGAGATGCCTACTGGCGTTAGAACAGAGAAAAAAGCAGATAGAGAGGTAAGCAATGAGTAAAATACTGGTGCTGGGACGTACCATGGACATGGGCGGAACGGAAGTGGCCATGGCAGCGCTGCTGCAGAAACTGGTGGAGAAAAAAGAAGATGTAACGCTTCTTCTGGTCGAAAAAAGAGGCGTTCTGCTGGAGCGGATTCCGAAGGAAGTGGAAGTGCGCCAGATGATCTGGAACAAAAAGCCGCATCCGGCTTTGGAACGGATTGTGGGAAAACGGGAGACACCGGCAGAACGGTCTTTCTATGCCAGAGGAATGGGCGTATTTCTGATGCGGGTCGTGTATGGAAAGAAACGGTATGGAAAACTGTATGAACGGATTCTGGAGTGTGTGGAGCCGGAAACAAAACAATACGATCTTGTTTTCGACTTTTTCGGATTCGGTGCGTTCACAACCGCATTCGGAGCCAGAAAGACGAATGCGCGGAAAAAAGCGGTCTGGTTCCACGGAGAAAATCTCTGGTGGCTGTTCCGGACCAGGGACTTTATTCCGGAGTATGATAAAATTTACTGCGTTTCCGAGCCTGTCCGGAAACAGGTCATTGCCCGTTTTCCGGAATTCGCGGACCGGACAGAGGTTCTGCTGAATTTCATTGACATCAAACAGGTGCAGAGACGGAGTGAGGAGCCGCTTAGCGATCCGCAGTACACAGGAGAGCTGAAATTTCTGACGGTGGGAAGAGCTTCGGAAGAAAAAGGATATGATATTGCGGTGCAGATTACAGCGGAGCTGAAAAAACGGGGACTTCGCTTCAAATGGTTCATCATCGGTGATGGAAGAGATCTGAACAAGCTGCGGACCATGGCAAAGGAATATCAGGTGGAGCAGGAAATTATTTTTCTCGGAATGCGCAAAAATCCTGCGCCGTACGTAAAATCCTGCGACCTGTATCTCCAGCCGTCCCGTCACGAAGGCTATCCGATTACGATTGTAGAGGCGAGAAGCCTGCAGAAGGTCATCATCGCTTCCGATATTCCGTCCATGCGCGAGCAGATCCGGGATGGGGAAAACGGATATCTCTGTCCGCTGGATGTGATGCAGTTTGCCGATAAAATCCAGAAAGTGCTGGCAGATCAGGAAGGACGCGATGCGGTCAGAAAGAAGCTGCGGGAGGAACCCATTGATTTTTCAGCGGGATATGCGCAGATAGAAGCGTTTGCAAAAAAATAAAAGAGAAACAGCAAGAAAAAACGCCAGAACCGGCGATAAGATATTTCCGGTTCCGGCGTTTCTTTAGTCCTGGCGTCCCTGCTTGCTCTGCTGCTTGTTTTCATATATATATTTATCTGCTTTGCCAAACTGTTCGACTTCGTTCTGAAGCTCTGTGAGGATTTCCGTGATGCTTTCGCGCGGCGGTATTCCAGCGGGGATAATCCGAACTGTTTTTTGCTGTCGGAATCTTTATACAATCTTAATACGGATGAACAGGTATTTATACGTTTTTAAAACGGAAGTCTCTAAAATAAGGAGGAATCAAAAAGAAGGAGTAAAAAGAGAAATGTGGAATATAAAACTGCGATACAGGAAACAATGGTCGTCGTTTGAAATTATCATTCTTGGTTTTGCAGGGGTAATTCTGGCAGGAGCACTGCTTTTGATGCTTCCTGTGGCTTCGCGGGAAGGAAATATAACGCCATTTACAGAAACTCTGTTTACGGCAACATCAGCCGTCTGTGTGACGGGTCTGGCAGTCAGGGATACAGGAAGCTACTGGTCCGTCTTTGGGCAGAGTGTGATTTTGCTGCTCATTCAGATCGGTGGTCTTGGTGTGGTTACGATTGCCGTTTCAATTGCGATGCTTTCCGGGAGAAAAATTTCCCTGATGCAGCGAAGCACGATGCAGGATGCGATTTCTGCCCCGA
The DNA here is from genome assembly GCF_977045365.1 of Fusicatenibacter sp. Lineage (NCBI taxonomy): Bacteria > Bacillati > Bacillota > Clostridia > Lachnospirales > Lachnospiraceae > Fusicatenibacter > Fusicatenibacter sp. The sequence continues at coordinate 28,904 of NZ_CDRRUH010000025.1, read as the reverse complement.
AGGTGGGCGGAATTGTGCGCCTGACGCGTTTTATCCTCAAAGGAACCTTTGGAATTGAACTGTTGGGTGTGTTGCTTCTTCTGCCTGTTTTCTTACGGGATTACGGCGGAAAAGGAATCTGGATGGCGTTGTTTCATTCTGTATCCGCCTTCTGCAATGCGGGATTTGATCTTCTTGGAAAAACGGATCATCTGTATCCGTCCCTGACTTCTTATGTGGGAAATCCACTGGTTAATCTTACGATTATGGGGCTGATCGTAACAGGTGGAATCGGATTTCTGACGTGGGATGATATCTATACAAAAAAATATCATTTTCGCCAGTACTGCATGCAGAGTAAGGTGATCCTGCTTACGAGCCTGTTTCTGATTTTTGTTCCGGCGGTCTTTTTTTTCTTCCGGGACTTCGCCGGAATGCCGGTCAAAGAGCGGACGCTCTGCGCATTGTTTCAGTCCGTGACAACAAGAACGGCCGGATTTAATACGGCTGATCTTTCCAGAATGACAGGAGCGTCCCAGGCGCTTATGATCGTTCTGATGATGATTGGCGGAGCACCGGGATCAACGGCAGGCGGAATGAAAATCACCACGTTTGCCGTGCTGACAGCCAATGCGTCTGCTACGTTCCGTCAGAGAGAGGACACACAGATGTTTGGACGCAGGGTCGGTCAGGAGGTATTAAAAAATGCATCTACGATTTTGATGATGTATCTTTTTCTGGTGCTGATGGGAGGAATGGTGATCAGTGTGGCAGAAAACCTGCCGATTTCTGATTGTCTGTTTGAGACAGCATCTGCTGTTGGAACGGTTGGTCTGACTCTTGGTATTACGCCGCGGCTCGGTGTACTTTCCAAAGGAATTCTGATCGTACTGATGTTTCTTGGAAGAGTTGGCGGTCTGACACTTGTTTATGCTGCGATGCCCGGGAAAAAGAGCGCACATGCAAAATTGCCGCTGGAAAAAATAAATGTAGGATAAGAAGAGAGGAAGAGAAGAGATGAAAAATGTTTTACTGATTGGGGTAGGAAGATTTGGAAGACATATTGCCATGCACCTGAACCAGCTTGGACATCAGGTGATGGCAGTAGACCGAAATGAGGAACGGATTGATGCGGTGATGCCGTATGTGACAAATGCGCAAATCGGTGACAGTGTCAATGAAGACTTTCTGCGATCCCTTGGCGTGGGAAATTATGATGTCTGTATTGTGACGATCGGTAGCAGCTTCCAGGATTCACTGGAAACCGCATGTCTTTTGAAGGAGCTGGGTGCAAAATGGGTCGTGTCCCGGGCAGAACGGGATGTACAGGAAAAATTCCTGCTGCGGAACGGAGCGGATCAGGTTGTCTATCCGGAAAAACAGATGGCAAAATGGACAGCGATCCGTTACAGCTCGGATCATGTGTTTGATTATATTGAAATTGACAGTCAGTATGCGATCTTTGAGGTTGAAATCCCGGAGAACTGGACCGGAAAAAATGTCGGCCAGCTGGATATCCGGAAAAAATACGGTATTAATATTCTGGCAACAAGAAAATATGGAAAAACAGATGTTGCGGTGTCTCCGGAGACGGTTCTGGAGGGAGATGCTACCATACTGGTGCTTGGGGAATACAAAGCAATCCAGAAATGCTTTCGGATCTGAAAGAGAGGTGATTTCTGTGTTAAATGTAGGGCTGCTCTTCGTTTCCCTGGTCGGCTTTTTATCTGGCGGCGTGCTCGTAGATCAGATAGAGGCATTTTTCACGGAAAACAGAAGAGAGGAACAGGAAACGGGACAAAATCTCACGGAAAACAGAAAACAAGAACAGGAAACGGGACAAAAAAAGATTTCCTGACTATAGCTTTCTCATCATTTATGATCTACAATAGGGGATGAGGTGAGAAAGTTGGAAAAAGAAAAACAGAAAAAAGAAAAAAAAGAGCATATCCTGGTGTGCCTGTCCTCTTCGCCATCCAATGAAAAAATTATTCGGACTGCTGCGCAGATGGCGCAGGCGTTTCAGGCCGGTTTTACGGCATTGTATGTGCAGACAGCAGAAAAAACAGAAAAAACACCGGAGGATCTGGCAAGGCTGCAGAAGCATGTTCGTCTGGCAGAGCAGAGCGGGGCTGAGATTGTAACGACACACAGTGAGGATATTGCTCTGCAAATTGCAGAATACGCAAGAATTTCCGAGGTAACACGGATTGTCATTGGAAAGAGCATGATGAAGCAGGGCTATTTTCATCAGCGAAGGGTGTGGACCGAGCGTTTGACGGATCTTGTGCCTGATCTGGAAATTCACATTATTCCAGATTCAGACGTGTACCGGAGATATCAGAAACGAAAAAATTTTCTGGAGTGGATGGAGCTGCCTTCCTGGAAAGAACTGATGCTTACGGTTCTGATTCTGGGTGCAGCAACCGGAATCGGAGAAATTTTTTTCCGGCTTGGTTTTACCGATGCCAATATTATTACCGTATATCTGTTTGGTGCCATGCTGACATCTATTCTGACCAGCGGTTATACCTGCAGCGTGATCAGTTCTGTTGCAAGTGTTGTCCTGTTTAATTATTTTATGACAGAGCCGCGGCTTTCGTTGCATGCGTATGGCTCAGGATATCCTGTGACCTTTGCGATCATGCTGGGTATTTCAATCCTGACGGGTACGCTTGCGTCAAAATTGAAAGAAAATGCAAAGCTTTCCGCACGAGATGCTTTTCGAACCAAGATTCTTTTTAATACCAGCCAGCTTCTGCAAAAGGCAGAGGATGCAGCGGAAATCTTTGATATTACGGCGACGCAGCTGGTAAAGCTTCTGGGAAGGAATCTGGTTGTGGCACCGGTAGAAACAAAGGAAAGCAGCATTGTACAGGGAACTCTTTATAACACAGAAACAGGAATAAAGTCAGAAAAAGTATTTGATGGGAAGGAACAGGAAATCCTGCAGTGGGTTCTGAAAAACCGGAAACGGGCGGGAGCTATGACAGAACGTTTTTCCGAAGAACCGTATCTGTATCTTTCCATCTATGCGGCACAGCACAGATATGGTGTGATCGGCATTTTCATCGGGCAAAAACCACTGGATGCGTTTGAAAACAGTATCCTGCTTTCCATTTTGGGAGAGTGTGCCATGGCACTGGATCGGGAACAAAGTGCGAGAGAAAAAGAAGAGGCGGCAGTCATGGCAAAAAATGAGCAGCTTCGGGTGAATCTGCTGCGGACGATTTCCCATGATCTGCGCACACCACTGACATCGATTCTCGGCAATGCGGACTCTTTGATCAGTAACTTTGATGCACTGGACGAAGGGATGCGGAAACAGATTTTTTCGGATATTTATGAAGATGCCGGATGGCTGATTGAACTGGTGGAAAATCTGCTTGCACTTACGAAAATAGAAGATGGAAGTGTAAAACTGCAATTATCCGATCAGGTGGTTGAGGATGTAGTCCGCGAGGCGCTGCGCCATGTAGAACGACGGAAAAAGGAGCATTACATTACGGTGGACTGCGGGGAAGATGTACTGCTCGCCCGCATGGATGCAAAGCTGATCGTACAGGTATTGGTGAACCTGATCAACAATGCAGTAAAATATACACAGGCAGGATCCAAGATCCGGATTACAGCCGGAAGAGAAGAGAAGAACGTATGGATTGCAGTGGAGGATAATGGACCCGGCATTCCGGCGGAGTGCAGGGAGCATGTATTTGAAATGTTCTATTCCGGAAAAAATAAGGTGAGTGACAGCCGAAGAAGCCTTGGCCTTGGGCTGGCACTGTGCCGTTCCATTGTAAATGCACATGGCGGGGAACTGGTGCTTCGTGACTGCGTTCCGCACGGCTGCCATTTCCGTTTTACACTGCCGCTCAGTGAGGTGAATTTGAATGAATAAGACTTTAATACTGGTTGTGGAAGACGATACGCCGGTCCACAACCTGATTACGACAACACTGAAAACACACGATTATAAATATATTTCCGCGAAAAACGGAGCAGGCGCCATCATGGAGGCCTCAACGCACAATCCGGATATTGTCCTGCTGGATCTTGGCCTGCCGGATATCGATGGCGTGGAGGTGATCGAAAATATCCGGAGCTGGTCTAATATGCCGATTATCGTGATCAGCGCAAGAAGCGAGGACAGCGATAAAATCGAGGCGCTGGATGCCGGAGCGGATGACTATCTGACGAAACCGTTTTCAGTGGAGGAACTGCTGGCACGCCTTCGGGTAACACAGCGCCGTCTGTCCCAGATGCAGGCGGAAAACGGAGTGCAGTCGGCCGTGTTTGAAAACGGAGCATTGCGGATTGAGTATGCGGCAGGATGTGCATATCTTGACGGAGAGGAACTTCATCTGACACCGATCGAATACAAGCTGCTCTGTCTGCTGTCACAGAATGTAGGAAAAGTACTGACCCATACGTTTATCACACAGAAAATCTGGGGAAGCAGCTGGGAAAATGATATCGCATCCCTCCGGGTTTTCATGGCAACGCTTCGAAAAAAACTGGAAAAAAACGGAGATCAGACACAGTATATTCAGACTCACATCGGTGTCGGATATCGGATGCTTCGGGTAGAGTAAAGAAAAAATTGACTTTGCGAACTCAAAATGGTAGCATAAAGGACAGAAAATGCAGTTTTGGGAGGAACAACAGCGGATGATGAAAAACTTCGAAGTACTGGAGGAAGTTAAAAAACAGGGACGGAATCTGATCGAGTCAAAACGGGATGAAATTGTGCGGCAGAGTCTGCTGTCCGACGAATTTATTGACATGATACAGAAAAATAAAAAACCGTTTGACCTTCTGATGTCCTATTATCAGTGTGCGATTATGGAGGTTGAGACGAAGTTCAAGGTGTTGAACCAGGAGTATTCGTTATCGTATGATCAAAATCCGATAGAGGGAATTAAAACGAGAATCAAATCATATGAGAGCATTATGCGAAAAATCCGGGTAAAGGATGTTCCCGTTACCCTGGAGTCGATTGAGGAAAATATCCGTGATATTGCGGGCGTGCGTGTCATCTGTTCTTTTCCAAGTGATATCTACAAGCTGGCGGACAGCTTTCTGAAACAGGACGACATTACGCTGATTGAGCGGAAAGACTACATTCAGCATCCAAAGGAGAGCGGTTACCGCAGCCTTCATCTGATCGTTCAGGTACCGATTTTTCTGCAGGATCGGAAAAAGCTGGTCTACGTGGAAGTACAATTCCGTACCATCGCAATGGATTTCTGGGCAAGCCTGGAACATAAGATGCGATACAAGAAAAATATCCCGGAAAACCATGTGAAATATCTGCAGGATGAGCTTTACGACTGCGCCAGACAGAGTGCCGAGCTGGACAACCGGATGCAGAATATCAGGAATCTGATTGCGGAGGAAGCAGCAGAAGAAGAACGATACTCACTTGTATCATCATCAATGAAAGATAAAACCGGAATTTGAGAGGAAGCATAAAAATACGTCGCAGGTCTGCGGCGTATTTTTATGTGGTGCGGTTAATGATTAGAAAATCAGCTCCTGTTCCCGGAACAGTGCGTCAACCGCATCTTCATATTCCGCAAGCCGGTTCGCCTTTTTGATCTTTTTCAGATACTTCTGCGGATTCGTAAACGACGTTCCGAGATAAATCCACAGTGCCTTCAACTTGAACAGCACATTTTTATCCCCGGAAATCACACGCGCATAACCGGCGCAGAGATCCTCACAGAATGCGTGCAGCAGCTCTTTATCGGGAGCAGAGGCTTCGCCGCCTGCCGGATCTGCACTGCGCAGCATCCCAATCAGCCACGGATTCTGCAGTATCCCGCGTCCGAGCATCACCTTCTCCGTGTCCGGAAACTCACGGCAGAGCTTCTGAAAATCATCGGGTGAGAAAATGTCACCGTTGTAGCAGAGCGAATGGCGGCTTGCCTCATACGCTGTCCGGTAGCACTCCATGCGCGGCGTAAATTTATAGAAATCTTTCTGAATCCGCGGATGAATGATCAGTTCCTCGAGCGGATATTTGTCGTAAACCGTAAGCAGATCCTCCCACTCGTCGGTATCCGTTGTGCCAAGCCGCGTTTTGATCGAGATGCGGCAGTCGCACGACGAAAAAATCTCATCGAGAAACGCGTCGAGCGTATTCGGCCACGCGAGCAGCCCGGAGCCGCGCCGCTTGGCGACAACCGTGCCGGACGGGCATCCGAGGTTCAGATTGACGGTATCGTAACCGTACTCCCTCAGTTCCTTTGTCAGGGACAGAAAATCCTCCGCCTGATTCGTGAGAATCTGCGGAATCACCGTCATCCCTTCGTTGTGCTCCGGGAGAATATCGTTCCGTTCGCGGGAACTCATTTTTTTATTTGTAATAAACGGCGTGAAATAACGGTCCGCCGCCGGAAAATATTTGTGGTAAGCATTCCGGTACACATACCCGGTCAGCCCTTCCATCGGGGCGAGATAAAACTGCATAGTGATGAAAATCCTTTCGAAAAATAGTCGGGAAAAGGAACGATAGCAAGAACAGAGAATAACGCAAAAAGGGCAGTGCTGAATTTTTGGTATTATTTTCCGGGATTGCTATCATTCTGCATATGAATCTGCTCGCCCGTAACCGGCGCAAAGCAGCAAAGGGTTTCGCCATCGAGATTCTCGCGGTGCATATCAACCGCAGAAATCTGATGATTGTCATACGTTGTATAATAATAAATTCCCCGCGTTGCATTGCAGCAGGACGTATAGAGCGTGATTTCGTACTTTCCATCCGCCACCTCACAGCATCCTCTCTGCTGGTCAACAGAATTTAAAATATGGAAAAACTGGCTGACACTCTCCGTTTCGCTGTTTCCCGAGATCGAGTTCTGCTTTACAAACGCCACGCGTGCAAAGCGGGAAGCAGACGAGAGGTCGCCCGGCAGTCCAAGACCGCCCATGCCACGGCTGTACGTAGAAAGCTCGAGCTGGTTGGAAAACGTGTTGGCCGGCTGTTTCGGTGACAGATGCAGGTAATTGTTCAGTGAAAACATCTGCATTGGAAACGGCGGATTGTTCGTCAGAACGCCGACCGGATTATCGTAGACATGCAGACCGTCCGCCGTGGATTCCACGGTGATGGCGCCCGATGCATCTGCGATGATCCAGTGAAGCTGTGCGAGCGGAAGATTCTCTTTAAAAGGTGTGCTGATGAAATTGATACGGGAGAGGGATTCTTTTGCTTCCGCAAGTGAAGCACACGTACCGAGAATCCACGGAATCAGTTCGAACTGCGCGATGTTATCTTTCTCCGGTTTCGGATCGAAATAAACGGCATTTCCTACAAAATTAAGGCCGGCGATACCAAGCCCTTTTTCGTTGAATGCTTCATAATAGAGCGGGTAATCATCCATTACACACGCCATGCCGATCATTGCATAGTGATGGGAAAGGGACGGCATATGAAGAAAGGAAAACGGGTAATTACGAGGTGTGACGGTGATCTGGTCGCCATAGGAAAATTCATAATCGAGTGTGCGCCCCATATAAAAGTCGCGTGTTTGATAGGTTGCTGCTGTACACATAGAAAAACTCCTTTCGATGGACGGGTTGTCATTGCTGTAAGGTATCATAGCACAGAAGCGGAGGAACGAACAGGAGAAAAGTATGAAAAAAGTATAAAAAAGGATCCTGCTCTTGCAGGATCCTCAGAGTGTAGACAAAACCCTGCTTTTGCAGGGTTTTGCTATGGGTGTTTTTTGAGAGATGATTTCTCAGATACGCTCCGGGTCGCTGACCGGTACCTGTTTCAAAGCAGCAGATCTGCCATAGATGCTGTGATTTGAAAGGATGCTGCAGGAAGAGGTGGAATTACGCAAGATGCTTCCGGAAGCGTTCTATGACAGCAACGGATTCTGCACTGACAGGTTTCGGAACAGCGGACGGTTTTGCAAGAAAATAGCCCTGCAGGAGATCCACATCCAGTTCCAGTACCTTCAAAAGCTCAGCTGGAGTTTCCAGACCCTCAGCAATGATTTTCATGCCTCTTTGATGTGCATAGGAAACAATATTTTCTACGATCTGCTGCTTGTCCGGATCGGAGTCGATGTCGCGGATGATGGAAAGATCCAGCTTGATATACGCCGGTGCAAGCTCCAGAAGCGTTTTTTCATTGCTGTAGCCGCTGCCGTAGTCATCCAGGGCAAATACGGCGTGGAATCCCGACACCTCACGTTTTTTCTGCAGAGCGGTAAGATCCGGCGAATCCTCCTCTGTGATTTCGATGACAATCCGATCCTGAAGAAAGCTGTATTGTTCGACGTAAGCCACTGCCTCATCGTGATTCATGCATTGGCTTGCAATCGAATTGACAAAGAGAAGCTCATCACCGCGTATCTGATGGGTGGAGAGGAATGTGGCATAGGATTTTGCAGAGAGAAACATGGTCAGACGTTCTATTTCATGCAGGCACTCTTCCTCGTGAGCCAGCTGCAGGATCTGATCCGGACGGGTAAGTGCCGGGAGATTTCCGCGCATCAGCGCCTCGTAGGCATAAATACTGCCGTCCGTGGCGGAAACAATTGGCTGGAAGTAATAGGTAAACAGCTCTTCATTCAACATTTTATGGAACAGGCGGCGCATCTCGGTTTCCTTTGCGTTTTTTGTAAAAAGCTCCGGATCGAATTCGGTAATGTGCCCTTTTTCCGCTTTCTTTACCTGGTACATTGCGAAATCTGCATATTTTTTCAGCGTAGACAGATCGGTACTGTTTTCCGGATACCAGGAAACTCCGCCGGAAAGGCGAAGGGGCAGTTTACGACCACTTGGCAGCTCCAGGGCCGTATTTGAAACCGCAAGGGAAAGATTCTGCAGAAGTGCCCGAATTTCTTCCTGCGACTGGTAGCCGTAGAACAGAAGATTAAATTCATCGCCGGAAATACGGGCACAGAGCGTTTTAGCCGGCACGGAGGAGGTAAAACACTGTCCTGCCTGCCGGATATAGGCATCGCCCCAGTCGTGGCCGAAGGTATCGTTGGTGCGTTTTAAATTGTCAAGGTCGATCATCAGAAGGGCAGCGTGACCGAGAACTTCCGAATGCTCAAAAAGAGCTTCACTTTCCCGCTGAAACGCGCGTCGATTGTAGAGACCGGTCAATGCATCGTAATCACGCTCGTGCTCCATGCGCTGCCGTTCCAGCATAACGGAGGTAAAGTCTTCGACAAGTCCGATTTGCGCATAGCCCTCGCGGGAGGTCTCCATACGGATGTAGCGGATTGTTCCGTCGGAACATGAAATTTCATACACCTTGGAATGCCCGATCCATACGGTATGAGAATGTGTCTGGTCAAATTCACGCAGCATCTGCTGGAAATACCGGGTGGAAAGCTCGGAAACGTCTTCCGATGGAAGGTTGAGCATGGAAAAAAAGTTCTTTGTGACATAGACGGTGTTGAGGTCAAAACGCATCTCATAGCCGCCAAGCTCAATGCTTGCCATTTCCATGATACGCAGGAATTTTGTGGAAGTTGTCAGAATATCCTGACTCAGCTGTGTAATTGCCTGCGAAAACTGATCGAGCTCGCGAATTCCCGTGCGGGAGAGCGTCGGCAGCTTTTCCCTGTTTTTCTGCGCGACAGCCACCTCTGCGGAGAGCTGGGAAACAGGATGCGCCAGAAAACGGCTGGTGATCAGGCTGGAAACGAGTCCGACGAACAGAGTCAACACAATAGCGGTCATCAGAATGCGCAGCAGATGCCTGGAAAAATAAAACAGGTTTGATGCTTTTACGGTACCGGCCAGCGCCCACTGCTCATCGGAAAATGGCGCATTCCTGCTGTAAAGCGTAAGCGGCGTGACGGAAGCGTAATACGTGCTTCCGTCGCTGCGCAGCCAGAAGGAACCGTCAGGATGTTCTTTAAGCGTAAATGCCTGCTTCTCCTCTTCAAAAAACGTCATACCGTTTCCGGTGGAACAGACAGCTGAGCGGCAGATGATCTGGGATGGGGGATCGCTGTTCAGTGAAGCGGCAGACGCGGAAAAGAGAAGATACGTTCCATTGCTTTCGTTCTGCAGCTCGGAATAGGGAAGAAGCGACTGCAGATAGGAGACAAGCATCTCGATACCGACAACGCCGTAAATGGTACCGTCGGAGGTGATAAGCGGAATTGTGTAGGCAATGGCAGGACGGTCATCCCCGGAAAGCGTGTAGGGCAAAACCGTCCAGCGACCGTAATTATCCGCGTCCAGCGCACCGTGATCTGCCCATGTGGCAAGAAAAACCGGTGTGAGGAAAGCACTTTCCGGCTTCTGTGTCAGGTCAAAGGAAGTTGTCCAGGATTTATCTGTGGAAATACCCATGGAACGGACAAGCGCTATGGGAGAGCGTTCCAGAAGAAGATCTTCGTTGGCTGCAGAAGCAGGGGAAGTGGGATCCAGATCCCGCAGATACATGCCCGGAATCGCGGAAACCGTACTTGATTTTGAGAACTCCTCCGTTGTAAAGGCAACGAAAACCCCGGTGACGGATTTACTGCGCAGTGTGGAAATCATGGCAGTACTGATTTCTTCCAGAAGAGGAAGCGCCTCGGCGGAGCTGTCTCCGATCCTGGAAAGATCCAGCTTTTGGGCAGCGGAGAGCTCCGAAGCTTTTTCATTGATATAAGAAGAAAGCCTGGAGAGATCCTGATTGAAAAGCAGTATGTTTTCCAGATAATCGGCGCGGTTGCTGGTCTGCATGTCGAGAAGATCCATGGCATTCTGATTCAGCTTTGAGCTGACATTGCTAAGATACAGGGCAGAAACAAGAAGGACAATTTCAATGCCGAGTACGAGAAGCATGGCGAACAGGATCGTCCGAAAAATTGTTTTTTCTTTCTTTCTTTTTTTCATTGTCATTCTCCTGTCAGAGTTTCCTGACCGACCAAAGCTGAGAGTGTGGAACGTGTGCTGCTGTACCAGGATTCAAAGTGGTCGTCGGTCAGAAATTTACGCAGCGAAACAGCAAGTGTTTCACTGCTGAGTGAACAGTAACGAAAAGTTATCTGTCGTTTGCCGGATACCGGTGAAGTGTAATGCAGCAGGAAAGAATCCGGTAAAGGAAAAAAGCTCCGCCGGAAAAGGTGATATTTCCGGTGGAGCTCTGTGAAAAAAAGTGATCAGAATTTTACTGATGATAATAAGAGAGGAAGTCGGTGATCTTTCCAACCGCATCCTTTAAAACTTCAATTCGCGGCAGATAAACAACGCGGAAGTGATCCGGCTGTCCCCAGTTGAAGCCGCCGCCGTGGACGATCAGAAGTTTTTTGTCGCGCAGCAGATCGAGAGCAAATTTTTCGTCGTTTGTGATATTGAACTTTTTTGTGTCAATTTTCGGGAACATGTAGAACGCAGCTTTTGGTTTGACTGCGGTGATACCCGGAATATCGCAGAATGCCTTGTAAACGTATTCGCGCTGCTCGTAAATCCGTCCGCCCGGAACGATGTAGTCGTTGACGCTCTGGTGGCCGCCAAGAGCGGTCTGGACAACGGACTGGGCCGGAACATTGGAGCAGAGACGCATGTTAGAAAGCATTTTGAGTCCTTCAATATAGTCCTTTGCGATAGATTTATTTCCGCTTAAGATCATCCAGCCGATACGGAAGCCTGCGATCATGTGCGATTTGGAAAGACCACTGAAGGTGACACAGAACAGATCCGGTGCGAGGGATGCAATGGAAACATGCTCAAGACCGTCCATGACGAGCCGGTCATAAATTTCATCGGAAAAGATGATCAGCTGATGCTCTCTGGCAAGGTCGACAATCTGCTGCAGTACCTCTTTCGGATAGAGTGCACCGGTCGGGTTATTCGGATTGATGATAACGATCGCTTTTGTGCGGTCGGTGATTTTTTTTCGCATATCATCGATGTCCGGATACCATTCGGACTGTTCATCGCAGATGTAGTGGACGGCTTTTCCGCCGGCCAGCGTTGCGCATGCCGTCCAGAGCGGGTAATCCGGGGATGGGATGAGGATTTCATCCCCGTCGTCCAGAAGAGCGGACATACAGAGATTGATCAGCTCGCTGACGCCGTTTCCGGTGTAGATATCATCGATCGAAACATTTGGCAGTTTCTTTAACTGCGCATACTGCATGATCGCTTTTCGCGCAGAGAAGAGACCCTGGGAAGGAGAGTAACCCTCACAGTCGGTAAGCTGATGGCTCATGTCGTAGATGACCTCATCCGGAGTACGGAAGCCAAATGGAGCCGGATTTCCAATGTTCAGTTTCAGAACCTGTGTGCCGCACGCTTCCATGCGGTTCGCTTCTTCTACGACAGGTCCGCGGACATCATATAAGACATTGTCGAGTTTCGATGATTTTTTAAATTCTCGCATAGGGGAACCTCCTGTTTTTGTCTGGGAAATGAAAGCGGCAGATGGATCAGAAAAGGATCCTGACGGATCGGAAACCGTATCTGCCGTATATTTTACTGTGGAATCTTTTGCAAGCAGCCAATCGGGATCGACCTGGAGCACATCGGCCAGAAAGTGAAGAATGTCGGAGCGCGGAACCGTTTTTCCGCTGACATACTGGCTGACATGGCTTTTTCCAAGCTTCACACCGCGCCGCTGGGCCGCTCGGATCAAATCGACCTGCTTGAACTGTTTTGCCTGCATGGCCAGTTTCAGACGGTCGGAAAAGGTTTCATTTGTCATAGAAAATCTCCTTAAAATAGAATACAAAATAAAGAAAGTTCAAAACTGTGCTTATTGTAGCATGAGTGGAAAGAAAGTTCAATAGAAAAAGCTGGGATTTGTAAAAAATATTGAAAAGTTCAAAATGGAAGAAAAATAAGTTCAATTATAATGTTTGTCTATTCTGTACAGGTAAAACGTTAAACCTTGCGCATTTTGCAAATTGACAAACGATGAGATTTCGGTAGAATAAAAAAATAGGATTTTATGCGTTTCTGTTGAAATCTGCCAATAGAAAAGGGAGAGAAAGGGAGGAAAATGTATGGGGGAAGGTCATAAAAAACTGAATTTTTCCGACTGTATGGGTCTTGCGATCGGTCAGATCATCGGCTCAGGAATCATGGTGCTGACGGGAATCGTCATCGGTCTGACGGGGCACGGCATTGCGGCCGCGTTTGTATTGGGCGCAGTCCTCGCCATCATCACCTGTGTGCCGTTCATTATCCTGACATCCGCGATCCCGTCGTCGGGCGCCGGTTTCACCTACATCCGCCGGCTGATGGGCGAAAAAGCCGGATTTATGTACATTGCGATGTTTGTCTTAAGCCAGGTGCTGATCGCGACGTACGCGAAAGGCTTTGCGAGTTATTTCTGCTCGATCTTTCCGCGGTTCAATGAGGCGGTTGTGGCCATGGCGGCACTTGTCATCTGTACAGCCATCAACCTCGTCGGACTGAAATCGAGTGCACTCGTACAGAAGGGCATGGTTGTGCTGCTGCTTTTAAGCCTGTTCTTATTTATTGTATTCGGACTGCCGAAAGTGAGCTGGGATGCCCTGACACCGACGGTATCCAATCTGATGCCGAACGGTCCGAAGAACTTTTTCACAGGTGTAGCGCTTTTGAGTTTTGCGTGCGGAGGCGCAAAATTCGTTGCGGAGAACGGAGACGATATCGTGGAGCCGTCCCGCACGATTCCAAAGGTTATCGTGCTTTCCACGAGTATCGTTGCTGTATTCTACGTGCTGATCGGTATCGTGGCAGGCGGCGTGCTTCCGGTCGAAACGGTCGCATTTCAGAACCTGACCCTTGTCGCGCAGGAGATTTTTCCAACCTGGCTGTACCTGTTCTTCGTGTTCGGCGGTGCTGTATTTGCGCTGCTCACCACCCTGAACGGAACCTTGAGCTGGGTGACGCGAGGACTGCAGGCGGCCGCAAAACAGGGCTGGCTGCCGGAAAAAACTGCGGAGGAGAATAAAAACGGTGTTCCGGTGATCCTTCTGTTGGTCTTTTTCCTGATGGGCGCCATTCCGATCCTTACGGGAATGGATCTGACATTGATTTCAAACATGGGTGTCGGAACCGATATGGCGACGGAGTTTATGGTGCTGCTGGCCTGTTGGCGTCTGCCGGATATTTTCCCGGAAGAGTATCAGAAATCTGCGTTTTGTATGAAAAAGCGGACACTTCACATTCTGCTGTTTTTCATCGGCATTCTGATGATTGGAACCTCGTATGTCAATCTGTCAGACCTTACCGTTCCAGCGGCGATCGCATGCGGCATCTATATTCTGGTGATGTTTGTTTACACGCAGGTCCGATATCCGTATGTGAAGGCAAAACAGGAAAAGAAAGAAGACAAATAAAGAAGAGAAATGGAGAAGAAACATGAGGGCAACAACAAAAGAGCAGGGCTTTTACAGCCAGATTTTTAAGCTGGTTCTGCCGATTGTGATTCAGAATCTTTTAAGCGCGGCAGTTAACTCTGCCGATGTCGTGATGCTGAACTACGTGGGACAGTCCGCTATTTCCGCGGTATCTCTGGCATCCAATTATGCAAATGTATTATTTATGGTTTATTATGGATTGGGAACAGGAGCAACACTTCTGTGCGCCCAGTACTTTGGAAAAGGCAATATGCGCGCAATTCAGACCGTCGAGGGAATCGCACTTCGATTCTCCGTCATCATCTCCGTCGTTGTGGCAGGAATTGCTTTTACCATGCCACAGATGATGATGCGTCTGTTTACAGATAATGCGGAACTGATCCGGATCGGTGCTTCGTATCTGCGCGTCATGGGTGTCACCTACCTGTGCTGGGGCATCACGGAGATCTATCTTGCGGTGCTTCGAAGCCTCGGCCGTGTGACGATCAGCATGGCGATGAATATGATGGCATTCGCACTGAATGTATTTTTCAACGCATGCTTCATTTTTGGCCTTTTCGGATTTCCGAAGCTTGGAGCAACCGGTGTTGCAATCGCAACGGCGATGTCGCGAGTCATTGAATTGATCGGCTGCGTGATTGTGTCGATCACGAGTAAGGATATCAAGCTTGATCTGCGGTACATGTTTATCCGCAACAAGCTGCTGTTTTCTGACTTTGTGAAGCTGTCACTTCCGGCGCTTGGAAATGATCTTTCCTGGGGCGTTGCATTTTCGATGTATTCTGTGATCCTGGGCCATCTGGGAAGCGATGCGGTAGCGGCAAACTCGCTCGTTGTCGTTGTAAGAAACATCGGAACCGTGCTGTGCTTTGGTGTGGCAAGTGCGGGTGGTATTCTGCTTGGAAATGTTATGGGAGAAGGAAATCTGGAAAAGGCGAAGGAATATGCATCGAAACTGCTGAAGCTGACGGTTGTTACCGGAGCAGTGGGCGGACTGGTTGTGCTGGTCATCACGCCGTTTGTACTGAGATTTGCTTCGTTAAATGAGACTGCGATGCATTATTTGAAATATATGCTGCTGATCAACACCTATTATATTATGGGGGCAGCTGTCAATACGACGCTGATTGCCGGAGTATTCCGTGCCGGAGGTGACACGAAGTTCGGACTGATCTGCGATACGATTGATATGTGGTGCTATGCGGTGCCACTTGGATTTATTGCAGCGTTTGTCTTCAAGCTTCCGGTTCTTTGGGTCTATTTCCTGCTGTGTACAGATGAGTTTGTGAAATGGCCGTGGGTTCTGAAACGGTATAAGAGCGGACTGTGGGCAAAGAATATTACGCGGGATCATCTGTTTGAGGATGAGACAAAAGAATAGATGATATAGAAAAAGAAAAAAGACATCTGCGGAGGTGAAAAATCACTTCGTCAGATGTCTTTTTCAAACACGCTCTAAAGAACAGTATATCCTTTGCTCTTTAAGCTTGCTTCTGTCTCGTACACATCCGGTACATGGAACACCATGATCGGGCAGCCGGACTCACGGTTGAAGGAGAGATAGATGTAGTCGATGCTGATATTTGTCTCAAGCAGTGTCTTCAGAAGAGAATTTAAGTTACCCGGCTGATCGACGACTTCAACACCGAGTACATCTGTCTGGCGTGTCATGTAACCGGCAGCCTGAAGCGCCTGCTCTGCTTTATCCGGATCGGAAACGACCATGCGGACAATGCCGTACTCTGCGCTGTCATTGTTGACGGAACCTAAAATGTTGACGTCATTTTCAAACAGAATTTGTGTAATCTGCTGCATCGTGCCTTTTTTATTTTCTGCGAAAATAGAAATTTGTTTTAACATGATTGGGGCCTCCTAAAATAGATTTCTGGTTTTATTATACTGCCAAAATCAAACCCGTCAACGAATTTTGGAAAAGAAGACGAAAAAAGATGAAAAAAGTGTATTACTTGCAGAAAATTGATAGAATAAAAACATCAATACAAAAAAAGGGAAAAAGAAATCGATGGATGGGGAAAAGACAGAAAAGTTGGTTTGTAAGAGAGAATACACAAAATACGGACGAAATATAAAAAAACAGGCGAAAAAACTTTTGCATAATGCCGAAAAATGCGCTACAATATAAACGATATATGTGAATTTATCATTGGGAGGTATTAGACTTATGGCTACATTTTATGCATCAAAAACAGGAGAAGTATCCGCAAGAGAAAAAGAACATTCCGCGCTGGTACGTGAACTGGCCGGTGAGTGCATGACACTTCTTGAAAACGACGGAACCCTGCCGCTTGCCGGTGCAGGAAAAGTCGCAGTTTATGGCAACGGCGTCCGCCACACGGTAAAAGGGGGTACCGGTTCCGGAGACGTTAACACAAGAACAGTTGTCACGATTGAACAGGGCTTAAAAGAGGCCGGTTTTGAAATCCTGACCGGTAAATGGCTCGACGAATATGACAAAGTGCTTGCAGATGCGCAGGCTGCATACCAGGCAGAGCTGGCAAAGAAAGCAGAGGAGCTTCACGTTCCTGTTTTTGCCGTCATGTTCTCGGAAGTATTTGCACAGCCTGACGTACCGGTAATTACCGAAAAAGAAGATACCGATACCGCTATCTATGTTCTGTCAAGAAACTCCGGTGAAGGTGCAGACCGCTATAACAGAGCATGCGATTATCTGCTCGGCGAAAACGAGCTCGCAGACATTGCCTATCTGGCAGAGCATTATGAGAAAACAGTTTTGATTTTAAATATTGCGAACCTTGTAGATACCACAGAGTTAAAGAAAATCAAAGGACTGAATGCAATTCTTCTTGCAGGACAGGCCGGAAATGCAACCGGAAACATTGTTGCAGACGTTGTTCTCGGAAAGAGCATCCCATCCGGAAAGCTGACCGATACATGGGCTGCTTCCTATGAAGATTATCCGTCCTCCCCAAATTTCAGCCATAATAACGGCGACACCAACGATGAGTATTACAGCGATGGCATTTATGTCGGCTACCGTTATTTTGACACCTTCAACGTAACCCCGAACTACTGCTTCGGCTACGGCAAAGGCTACACCGATTTTGAGATGGAAGTAAAGGGCGTGGAGGCAGACGCAAAGAACGTTACCGTTACAGCATCCGTAAAGAACATTGGTGATACGTTCGCTGGAAAAGAAGTCGTACAGGTTTACTATTCCGCACCGGAGGGAACGATCGAGAAACCGTATCAGGAGCTTGGTGGTTTCGGAAAATCCGATCTGCTCTCGCCGGGTAAGTCCCAGACGATTACCATTTCCTTCCCGACAAAATCTATGGCTTCCTACGACGAGAAAAAAGCAGCATGGGTACTCGAGGCAGGAACGTATTACATCCGTGTCGGCAACAGCTCAAGAACAACGAAAGTAGCAGCAGCTCTGAATCTCAAAGAGACCGTTGTTACGGTTCAGGGAAAAAATCTTTTCCCGGCAGATGATGCTCCGCAGGAACTCACAAAAGCAGGCGTGGCGCCGTACAGCTATGAAGGTGAGGCAGAAGAGAAAGCAGCTGCAAAACAGATCGATATCTGCAGCAAATGCATCAAGACGGAGACTGTTGTCTACAGTGAGACACCGGAAGCATTCCCGGCTTATGAGGGAGAAAAGCTGACCGCGGCAGATGTAAAGAACGGAAAAGCAACGTTAAAAGATCTTGTATCGCAGCTGACCGTAGAGGAGATGGCTGCCGTCTGCAATGGTACTGCAGACGGACTTGGTCAGGAAGGATTTATCGGATCTTCTTCCGATATGGCACCTGGAGCAGCGGGAGATACGACTTCCATTCTTCTGGAGGACAGAGGCATTTACAATACGATTCTTGCAGACGGTCCGGCCGGTCTTCGTCTGATTCCGCACTTTGTCGTTGATGCAGACGGAAAGATGGTATCCTCCGGAAATCCTCTGGAAGATGCGTTTAACAAAAATGAAATCGAAGTTCCGGAAAGCGGCACGGAGTATTTCCAGTACTGCACTGCAATCCCGGTAGCAGCACTTCTTGCGCAGTCCTGGAACATGGATCTGATCCAGAAATGCGGCGATATTGTCGGAAAAGAGATGGAAGAATTCCATATTTCCGTATGGCTGGCACCTGGCATGAACATTCACAGAAATCCGCTCTGCGGAAGAAACTTCGAGTACTATTCCGAGGATCCACTTGTGGCAGGTCTGTGTGCAGCAGCCGATACCAGAGGAATCCAGTCCCATGCCGGAATCGGAACCAGCATCAAGCACTTTGCAGCCAATAACCAGGAAGACAACCGTATGTATGTCAATGAGCATATCAGCGAGCGTGCAATGCGTGAAATCTATCTGAAGGGCTTTGAAATCGCAGTCAAGACAGCACAGCCGATGACAATCATGTCCTCCTACAACCTGGTAAACGGCGTACATACTGCCAACAGCCACGACCTTCTGACGGCAGCAGCAAGAGATGAGTGGGGCTTCGCAGGCTATGTCATGACCGACTGGGGAACCTCAGAGGATATGAGTGGACTGTTTGCCTACAAATATAACCTGAAATACGGACATTCCACTTCAAGAGAATGTGTTCTTGCAGGAAATGACCTGCAGATGCCGGGCCAGGAAGGAAACCGTCAGGAAATTGTAGCATCTGTTGCAGACGGAACCCTGCCGCTTGGACAGCTTCAGACCTGTGCATACCGTATTCTGAATGTTGTTCTGCAGTCCCTCGCCTATGATGACTGTAAACCGTACGGTGATCAGTTCGATCTCGAAGAGGCAGTTACCGTTACAAAAGCATAAAAAATCAAAAAACATAGAAGCAGCCCCGCAGACCTTTCCCATAAGGCTTTGCGGGGCTGCTTTTTGTACGGTCAAAGAGACAAGTCTGTGACTGCAAGAGACAAACGATTTCCGCAACCTGCAAGCCCCGCCTGATGGCATAAAATGTAAAAAGCTCACGAAAAAACGGTAAAACTGGAGAAAAATACAGAATAAAATCGGTAAAAAATAAAAAAATAGTGGAAAATGCACAAAAAGATTGTCCATAGAGCAGATAGTGTGTTATAATGAATACATCTATTAAAACAGGGGGATAGATTATGGCAAAAGAAATGATAGCAATGCTTCTTGCCGGAGGTCAGGGATCTCGCCTTTATGCGCTGACCGAGAAGCTTGCAAAACCGGCAGTTCCATTTGGCGGAAAATACAGAATCATCGATTTTCCGCTTTCTAACTGCGTAAATTCCGGAATTGATACCGTAGGTATTCTGACTCAGTATCAGCCAATGGTGTTAAATGAGTACATAGGAAACGGCCAGCCGTGGGATCTGGACCGCCTCCATGGAGGTGTTCATGTGCTGCCTCCTTATCAGAAAGCCTCAGGTTCTGACTGGTATAAAGGAACTGCAAATGCCATCTACCAGAACATTCCATTCATCGAGAGCTACGATCCGGAGTATGTCATCATCCTTTCCGGAGACCAGATCTGCAAACAGGACTACAGCGATTTCCTCCGCTTCCATAAGGAAAAAGGAGCAGAGTTCAGCGTTGCGGTTATGGAAGTGCCGTGGGAGGAAGCATCCCGTTTCGGACTTATGGTGGCAGATGAAAATGACAAAATCACCGAGTTCCAGGAAAAACCAAAACAGCCGAAATCCAATCTGGCATCTATGGGTATCTATATTTTCAACTGGGATATCCTGAAAAAATATCTGATTGAGGACGAGGCAGATCCGAATTCTTCGAACGATTTCGGAAACAACATCATCCCGAATCTTTTAAAAGACGGACGCAATATGTACGCTTATCACTTCAGCGGATACTGGAAAGATGTAGGAACCATCTCCTCTCTGTGGGAGGCAAACATGGAAATCCTCGATCCGGAACACAGCGGAATCAACCTGTTTGACAATGACTGGAAGATTTACAGCCGAAACAGCGGAAAAACAGGCCATAAGATCACCGAAACCGCTGTTGTGGAAAACTGTATGATCACCGATGGCTGCCGTATTGCCGGTCATGTCAAACACTCGATTCTGTTCTCCGGCGTAAAGGTTGCCGAGGGCGCAGAAGTAGAAGATGCCGTGATCATGGGAGGAACCGTGATCGAATCCGGAGCAGTCGTAAAACACTGTATCGTTGCGGAAAACGTTGTGATTGGCCAGAATGCCGTGGTGGGAGAAATGCCGCATGACGGTGAAAAAGGTGTTGCCACCATCGGATCCGGAATCCATATCGGTGAGCGTGCCAAAGTAGGACCAAATGCAATGGTAAATGCAAATGTAAAGGATGGTGAAGAAGAATGGTAAACGCAAATGCAGATGCACTGGGCATCATTTTCCCAAACAGCTATGATGAGCAGGTACCGGATCTGGTAAACGAGCGTCTGATGGCCTCCATTCCTTTTGCCAGCCGTTACCGCATGGTGGACTTTATTTTATCCAGCATGGTAAACTGCGGAATCGGAAATGTATCCATTATTGTCCGCAAAAATTACCATTCGCTGATGGATCATCTCGGCTCCGGACGTGAGTGGGATCTTGCCAGAAAAAAAGGTGGCTTAAATATTGTTCCGCCTTATTCTGAGAAGAAAATTCAGGTGTATTCCGGAAGAGTGGAAGCGCTGGCAAATGTTCTCGATTTTCTGAAATGGCAGAAAGAAAAATACGTTGTCATGGCGGACACCAACATTGCCTGCAATTTTGATTTCAAAGAGATGCTGAATCAGCATATCGAAAGCGGCGCAGATGTTACGGCAGCTTATACCAAACAGCCGATTCCGGAAGGCGTCAGAAGCTCTTACGAGAAAACCAATTATCTGCACTACACCTTCTCCATGGCAGGACAGAAGATCAGCAAGATCTTTGTAAACTCGGAGGAAAACGGAGTACAGAATGTATCAATGAATATCTATGTGATGGAGCGTCAGCTTCTGATCGACGAAATCAAAAAAGGCTTTGTCCTTGGAAATAAATTCTTTGAGCGTGATGTTCTGGCACCACAAACGGAGAAGCTGAACATTCAGGGATATGAGTTTACCGGCTATCAGGCAAGAATCGATGATATGAAGAGCTATTTCGATGAGAACATGAAGCTCTTAAAAGATGAAAATCTGGATAGCCTCTTCTTGGGAAACCCGATCTATACCAAAGTCCGTGACGACAATCCGACCCGTTATATCAACGGATCAAAAGCGAAAAACGTGATGGTAGCTGACGGCTGTGTGATTGAAGGTGAGATTGAAAACAGTATCCTGTTCCGTGGCGTCAAAGTAGCCAAAGGAGCAAAAGTAAAGAACTGTATCCTGATGCAGGACACCGTCATCGAAGCAGGCGCTGAGATCGAATACGTTGTCTCCGACAAATACGTAACCGTATCCGAAGGCAAACTGTTAAAAGGAACCGACTCCTTCCCGGTATTTATCGCGAAGGATCAAGTGGTATAAAGACACCCCGGGCGGGCAGGGAGGATATCTTCCCTGCCCGCTTTTTAAGATGAAAAACAAGCGCAAAAAAAGGTACTGCACCAGGAACGGATCCATCCTGTGTAGTACCTTTTTTCAGAAAAGTATGTTTTGTTTTCAGGCTTTCAGCGTTGGCAGCTGATACTGTTTTTTCAGTTCTTTATACTCTGCCTCAAACTCTTCTTCTTTCTTCAGCGCATGCAGATACTCATGTGTATCGAAGGATCCGCTGTGGATCTGGCTGACGCAGACGGCAATGTTGGAGCAGTGGTCGGAAATCCGTTCGAAGTCGGTCATCACATCGGAAAGGATAAAACCAAGCTCGATCGTGCATTTTCCACTCTGGAGCCGTTCGATGTGGTGGTTCTTCAGGCTGGAATTCAGGCTGTCAATCACCTGCTCGAGCGGTTCTACTTCATTTGCTTTTTTCACATCTTCATTATTGAAAACGGAGAAGGTCAGGCTTACGATATCTTTGACTGCTTTTCCATAAACAGCAAGCTCTGCGGCTCCGTCAGCGGAGAACTGCAGGTTCTTGTCATGCATTTCTCGTGCAGCTTTCATGATGTTGACGGTGTGATCGGAAATTCGTTCGAAATCGCCGATGCAGTGCAGGATCATGGAAAGTGTCTGGCTGTCCTTCGGAGAAAGCTTTTCGCTGGAAAGCTTCACCAGATATGTGCCGAGGGCATCCTCAAAATGATCCACCTTTTTCTCAAGAATATCTACATTTTCCGCATCCGCCTCGTTGTAGGAGGCCATCAGGTCAACAGAAGTAACAAGACCGGTTTCGGTCAGCTCTGCCATTTTTGCGGCTGCAACTTTACACTGCTGCAGAGCAAAAGCCGGGCTGTCGAGGAAACGGGTATCGAGCATCTGAACCGCTTCGTCTGCTTTTTCTTCCGGTCCGTCCGGAATGGTCAGTTTCGCAAGTTTAACCAGTCCGTCCGCAAACGGGAACAGGATCAGTGTTGCGAAAATATTGAAGCCGGAGTGAACGATTGCGATGTCGGCTGCATTTGCGGAGGTTTCCAGGAATGGAAAATGTACAAAGGCATTGATTCCATAAAAGAGAACCAGGAAAATGACAGTACCGATGATGTTGAAATAAAGGTGAACCATTGCGGTACGGCGTGCATTGCGGTTTGTACCGATGGAGGAGAGCAATGCGGTAATACACGTACCGATATTCTGTCCCATAATGATCGGAATGGCTACGGCGTAGCTGACGGAACCGGTTGCGCAGAGTGCCTGAAGAATACCGACAGAAGCAGAGGAACTCTGGATCACGGCGGTCAGAATGGTTCCGGCAAGAACACCGAGCACCGGAATTGAGAATTTTACGAGAAGTCCCGTGAATTCCGGTACATCTGCGAGTGGTGATACAGCGCTGCTCATGGTGTGCATACCAAACATCAGAATGGAAAAACCGGTTAACAGGGTACCGACATTTTTCTTTTTATCGCTCTTTGCCAGCATCAGCATAAAAACGCCGATGATTGCAAGAATGGGGGAAAAGGACGACGGGTTCAGCATTTTAATGAATACATTGTCGCCCTGAATGCCGGTAAGACTTAAGATCCAGGAAGTGATGGTGGTACCGATGTTGGCGCCCATGATGATGCCGACTGCCTGGTTCAGCTTCATGATGCCGGAGTTTACGAATCCGACAACCATAACAGTAGTTGCAGAAGAGGACTGGATAACTGCGGTAACACCGGCACCTAAAAGAACTGCCATAATCCGCTTTGAGGTCAGCTTTTCCAGCAGGTATTCCAGTTTACCGCCGGAAAGTTTGGTCAGGCCATCGCCCATGGCACTCATGCCGTATAAGAACATGGCAAGGCCACCGACAAAGGATAACACTCCAAAAATGTCCATAATTTCTCCCTTTACGTAATTTTCTTTTTCTTTTCGTGGTTTTAACAATAGATACGTGTTCTGCAGGTTCTACTCGAGAAAAAACCTACATTTAGAAGATAACACATCTAAAAACAGTTTTGTGTTAAATGTATGTAAAGTTTGTAAAGTGGTCAAAAAAGACTAAAATCCGGCGCGGCACTGTTTTGTGCCGGTGCCGGATCGCTTCTCAATGCAGGTATTTTGGCTGCTATGCGATTCTCGTTATAAGAAGTCTTTTAATTTCTCCATATTGTACTC
Organism: Fusicatenibacter sp.; assembly: GCF_977045365.1. Classification (NCBI taxonomy): domain Bacteria; kingdom Bacillati; phylum Bacillota; class Clostridia; order Lachnospirales; family Lachnospiraceae; genus Fusicatenibacter; species Fusicatenibacter sp. The sequence goes on along the minus strand of NZ_CDRRUH010000025.1, from coordinate 4,990 downwards.
TTCTGATTTCCGAAGTTTATCCATCAGATCCCGGATTTTGGGATCTGCGTCCTCGTACTGGCGGTACTTCTGGATCGCCTCGACGATGCCCATGCTGCTTCCGGTAATCAGCATGCTGGCAATGTGTGAGGCGGACTGATCCGTCATGGTCTGCAGGTTTATCATAAAATACGTGCGTGCTTTCTCCATCATGCCAAGGCCTTTTTCATCGTATCCATGCTCGTTCAGCAGCTCCTTTGCCGCCTGATGAAATTCCTCATAGCCCTGAAACTGGGTTTTCAGATGTTCTTTTAAGTCTTTGTCCTCAACCACGCCGATGAGCTGCCGGATCGTGTCGACACCCATCTGGGAGTTCTGGTAAATAAAGTTTAAAAGCTCTGCATCTCCACTCATCGTGCATCTTCCTTTCTTGCTTTCTTTGGTGGTTTCATGAGAGAGTATTGCCGTAAATCGGAGCAGATATACAAAGAAGCTTCAAAAATTTTGACAGCAAATGAGAGAGTTATTCATTTTGGAACTTTCGCTTGCAGTTTTTACGGAGTGTGGTAAAGTATTAGAGGAGTTATATGAATTTCAGCAGGGACAGACGATATGATCTGGCTCTGTGTTCAGAAAGAGGATAGAAAATTATGCTGAAAAAAATTGGAAGAAATGATCACTGCTGGTGCGGCAGCGGAAAGAAGTACAAAGACTGCCATCTGGCGCTGGATGAGAAAATCAATTCTTATAAATTAAAGGGATGGAAAATTCCGCCGAAGAAAATTATCAAAAGACCGGATCAGATCGACGGCATCCGTGAGAGCGGTCTTGTCAACATCGCCGTTCTGGATTACGTGGCAGAGAACATCCACGCAGGCATGAGCACCGAGGAGATCGACCGCCTTGTTGCGGAAAAAACAAAAGAGCTCGGTGGAATCGCTGCACCTCTGAACTACGAGGGATTTCCAAAGAGCGTGTGCACCTCGATCAACGACGCCGTATGCCACGGCATCCCGAATGAGGAGGAGATCCTGCAGGACGGAGATATCATCAACGTCGATGTTTCTACTATTTATAAAGGATACTTTTCCGACTCATCCCGTATGTTCTGCATCGGTGATGTAGACGATGTTTCGAAGAAGCTGGTGGAAGATACGCTAAAAGCCGTACAGCTCGGACTCTCCGAGGTACGCCCGTTCAACCGCCTCGGCAATGTCGGAGCCGTCATCAACGAGTTCGCCCAGAGCCAGGGCTACAAAGTTGTCCGCGACATCGGCGGCCACGGCGTCGGTCTGGAGTTCCATGAGGATCCGTTCGTCAGCTACGTCACAAGACGCGACACCGGAATGCTCCTCGTACCGGGCATGGTATTTACCATCGAGCCGATGATCAATCTTGGAACCGACGAAATCTTTATCGACGCCGACAACGACTGGACCGTTTACACTGAGGACGGCGCACCGTCAGCACAGTGGGAAGTAACGGTTGCAGTAACGGAAGACGGATATGAGGTGCTCGCTTACTAATTGATGCATAGAAACTATGAGAAACACGCTCTGCGAGTTTCTCAAGTTATCGCGGCAGTCGCCAAGGTCTCGTGCAGGCACGGACTTTGGCTCGTTGCCCGCGTAAATAAGAAAGCTGTGTCTGTGAGAGAAATTATTTTTCGGAGACACAGCTTTTTCTTTGCTGTCAGAGAAAAAGAGGTTGCATAATGGCAGGAAATACAATTATAATAAAAATACTGAAAGAAGCAGGGAAGCGACAGAGAGGAGGAATATCATGCCGGCAAGTACCAGAAATTTATTGGATCAATATACAAAAATACTTCAGAAAATTTATGGAAATCATTTAAAAAGCGTTATTTTATATGGGTCGTATGCAAGGGGCGATTACAGAGCTGATTCCGACATAGATATCATGATTCTTCTGGATCTGTCCGATCTGGATATTAAACAGTACCGCCATAAATTGTCAGGAGAAACCTTTGATTTTAATATGGATCATGATCTTGACATTAAACCGATTGCGAAAAGCCAGCAGCATTTCCAGAACTGGGTAGACGTATATCCGTTTTATGCCAATGTAAAAAAAGAGGGGGTAAAATTATTTGACGCAGCTTGATGAAAAAGGTACGCGGAAGGATCTGGTTCAGTATCGGATCGAAACGGCAAAAAGTGATATTAAAGCGGCAGAGATTCTTTTACAGGCAGAAGAATTTCGTGGGGCGAATAACAGAGCGTACTATGGAATTTATCATGCGGTATCTGCAATTCATGCGCTGGATGGAAATGCGTATAAAAGACATAAAGACGCTTTGGCAAATTTCAATAAAAATTATGTGAAAACAGAGATCTTTCCGAGAAAACTGGGAAAAAAGATTGTTGAATCGGAAGAGATCCGGCATGCGAGCGATTATGATGATTTTTATATTGCAACACGGGAAGAAGCAGAGGAGCAGATTGAAACAGCGAAGGAACTGGTAGCCCGGGTAGAAGCATATGTGCAGATAAGATGGGAGCAGGAAGAAAAATAAAACCAGGCTGGATTATTCAAAAACATTTTTGCGGGCAGAAAAAACGGCGTCTGCAAAAATGTTTTTGTGCTGTTATATGTCTAAGGAGAAAAGGGAGAAATACTATGCTGGATTTGGAACAGGAGATGAGCCGGTGCCGGGTTTGTCCGCGGAAGTGTGGGGCGGACCGGGAGCATGGGAAGACGGGGTATTGTAAGGCGCCCTCCGGAGTTGCGGCGGCGCGGGCGGCGCTGCATTTCTGGGAGGAGCCGTGTATTTCCGGAACGACGGGGTCAGGGACGGTTTTCTTTTCCGGGTGCAATCTGCGGTGTGTCTACTGTCAGAACCATCATATTGCGGAGATGGAGAGCGGAAAAGTGATTTCGATCGGGCGGCTTTCGGAGATTTTTCTGGAGCTGCAGGCGCAGAATGCGAATAACATCAATCTCGTGACGCCGAGCCACTATGCGTTACAGATCCGGGAGGCACTTCTTTTGGCAAAGAAAAAGGGACTTACCGTGCCGGTTGTGTATAACTGCGGCGGGTATGAGAGCGTGGAAGCCTTGCAGGCACTGGACGGGCTGATCGATATTTACCTGACGGATTTTAAATATATGGACCCCTCCCTTGCAAAAGCGTACTCGCGGGCAGAAGATTACCCGGAAACAGCAAAACGGGCGCTCGCGGAAATGGTGCGCCAGACGGGTGAGGCTGTATTCGATGAAAATGGTCTGATGAAAAAAGGTGTGATTGTGCGCCATTTATTGCTGCCCGGTGCTGTAAAAAATGCAAAAGCTGTGGTAAAATATGTCTATGAGACGTACGGCGATACTGTCTGGCTGAGCCTCATGAGCCAGTACACGCCGCTTTCGCAGGTGGAAAATATCCCGCCGCTGAACCGGAAAACGACAAAGCGGGAGTATGAGCGTCTGCTGGATTACACATTTTCCCTCGGTGTCACCAACGCCTTTCTGCAGGAAGGGCCGGTAGCTGAGGAGAGCTTCATTCCGGAATTTGACGGAAGAGGAATTTAATACGAGGAGGAAAAACTTTTGAGCAACGCAGTTGTAACACTGAAAAAAGGAGAGGGCCGCGCCCTAAAGCAGGGCGGAGCCTGGATTTTTGATAATGAGATCGCTTCGATTTTAGGAGCATATGAAAACGGAGATATCGTGCTGGTGCGCGACTTCGACGGATACCCGATGGGGCGCGGTTTCATCAACGAGCATTCCAAAATCCGCATCCGTATGATGACAAGAAACATCGACCAGGAAATCGATGAAGCATTCCTGAAAAAAAGAGTGCAGGATGCCTGGGAGTACCGTAAAAAAGTGACGGACACATCGAGCTGTCGTCTGATTTTCGGTGAAGCAGACTTTCTGCCGGGACTTGTAGTGGATAAATTCTCCGATGTGCTGGTCGTTCAGTCGCTGGCACTTGGTATCGACAAAATGAAAATGACGATCATCCGCCTGCTGGAGGAGGTTCTGGCAGCTGACGGGGTTAAGATCCGCGGCGTGTTTGAGCGAAGTGATGCAAAAGTGCGTGAGCAGGAGGGCATGGAGCGTGTGAAAGGATTTCTCTCCGAGCCGTTTGACACCAGCGTTGAAATCGTCGAGAATGGTGTTCATTATCTCGTCGATGTCAAGGACGGCCAGAAAACAGGATTTTTCCTCGACCAGAAGTATAACAGACTGGCTGTGCAGAAGCTCTGCAAGGACGCGAGAGTGCTCGACTGCTTTACCCATACAGGATCGTTCGCGCTGAATGCGGCATATGCAGGAGCAAAAGAAGTCATCGGCGTTGATGCATCGGAGCTCGGTGTAGAGCAGGCACGGAAGAACGCAGCCTTAAACGGTCTGGAAGACGTAGCATCTTTCGTCTGCGAGGATGTCTTTGAACTGTTGCCGCGCCTTGAAAAAGAAGGTGAGAAATTCGAGGTTGTTATCCTTGATCCACCGGCCTTCACAAAATCAAGAAACTCCATCAAAAACGCAATCAAGGGATATCGTGAAATCAATCTGCGTGGCATGAAACTGGTCAAAGACGGCGGCTACCTGTGCACCTGTTCGTGTTCCCACTTCATGGACTATGAACTCTTCACGAAAACCATCAACCAGGCGGCTCACAACGTCCACAAACGTCTCCGCCAGGTAGAGTACCGCACCCAGGCCCCGGATCACCCAATTCTGTGGGCGGCGGATGAGTCCTATTATCTGAAGTTCTACATCTTCCAGGTTGTGGATGAAAAATAGAAATTCTTCCTCCGCCGGAAGCGCCGAAACGGAAAATCGAAGTGTACGGTGATTCCGTCTTCGTAGGAGAAGTCTCCGAAGCGCTGTTTTTTCGGAAAGTTGTGATATAGTAAAATTATCCAGTGCGTCGTAAAACCCCTTGCTTCAGCTATGGGGATATAAGACGCGTCCATCGAATTTACGCAAGTAATTAAAGATGGACAAAATAACAGTTGTATTAATCAATAAAATACCGTATAAT
>NZ_CDRRUH010000024.1:0-40102 GCF_977045365.1 Fusicatenibacter sp. | reverse complement strand
TCACAGTCGGTATTTTCACGGAGTCTGACATGTCGAAAATAGTTCGACTGTGACTTGCCTCATGCCAGTGGAGGATACCGATTTCTCTCCGCCCGCCACTGCCGTTATGTTTCTTTTAACAATTCATCCCACCACTTTAGAAGCGGGGAACTTCTTGTCTGCTGATGTTAAAATTATGATACTGCGCGGCGGCACGATGACCGTTTTGGCGCTGACTTTTTTCTGATTTTCTTCTGTAAGGAATACTTCCGGCATGTTGGTGTCGGCCGTCAGGTACCAGACTTTCTGCTCCGGGAGGGACGGCAGTGCCAGTTCATGCGGATTCCAGTGCATGTTGTAGGCGATGTAGAGGTCGTCGTCCTTGTTTCCGTCTTTGTCCTGGAAATAGCTTCCGCAGTACATAACACCGATAAAACGGCACGTATTTTCCATCTGGGAGAACCAGGCTCTTTGGCTGTGGAAGGACATATCCGGGCAGCCGTAGGATTTGTAGTCGATGAGGCGCGGCTCGCGTTCGCCGTGCAGCGCCGGATGCGCCTTCCGGAAGGCGATTGCTGCTTTTACAAAAGCGGCAAATTCCGGATTCCGGGCGGCTGCTTTCCAGTCGATCCAGCCGGTTTTGTTGTCCTGGCACCAGGCGTTGTTGTTGCCCTTCTGACTATTGCCGAATTCATCGCCGCCGTAAATCATCGGTGTTCCCTGGCTTGTCATCAGCATGATAACGGCATTTTTCAGCTGGCGGAGACGCAGCGCGCGCACAGCCGGTTTCCGGGTCGCACCTTCTGCGCCGCAGTTCCAGGTCAGGTTTTCGTTGGAACCATCCATATTGTCTTCGCCGTTGTCCAGATTGTGTTTCTGTTCGTAGGAAACGCTGTCATACAGGGTAAAACCGTCGTGATCCGCAAGATAATTGATCACACCGTGTGTCTCCGGGCTTCTTCTCAGATAATAGGTGAAGTCGGAAAGGCTGCCCTCATCGCCTTTTAAGAAGCGGCGGATATGGTACTGGTAGCCCTGATTGTGTTCCCCTAAATTCCGGAACCACGGGCGTTTTCCCTGATAGATCCGTGCGCCGTCAAAACCCAGGAAAATCAGTTTCGTCTTCCGAAGGAGTGCATCTTTGGATGCTTCTTCTGCCAGCGCTGCATCGCCGACCAGATGGAATCCGTCGATCTGATAGCGGAGCTTCCAGTGGTGCAGAACCTGCAGGGCAAAACCAGAAGGCGTTCCCGGGGCAAAACAGAATTCCATCAGGCATTCGATACCATTCTCATGCAGGGCATCGACCATCTCTGCGAACTCTGCGACGGCATCTGCGGATGCAGCATACGAAGCTTTCGGAGCAAAATACAGGGCCTTTGTGCCGTATCCCCAATAATTCACGCGCTTCTCTTCCGCCGGCGCCGGATATACATAGGCCGGCTCCGTAAGGGAGGTCCACTCAAAAAACTCGTAGGACGGCATCAGCTCTACTGCATTGATGCCGAGTTCTTTTAAGTATGGAATTTTTTCGATCACGCCGCGGAATGTTCCCTTGTTCTTTACACGGGAGCTTCCGTCTTTAGTGAAGCCGCGCACATGGAGCTTATACAGAATCGTCTCCTCATACGGCCGGTGCAGTGAGGTGGTGCGCATTACCGGGTACTCCGGGAGAAGGCAGCGGCAGGCGCCCTCTTCTTTTTCCATCGGTGCACCGAAGGTTTCTCTTCCTTCTACTGCTCCCGCATACGGATCCAGGCAGAAAGCTTCGTCCATCCGGTAAGCATACGAAAACTTTCCTGCCGTCAGGCCTGTGATTTCTACGGAACTGATCACGCCAGTGCGCTCTTCTTCCGGAAGCGGCACGGTAAGAAACGGTTTCTGGTGACCTTTCCGGTACAGCAGAAGCTCTGCTTTTTTTCCATCCGATACTTCTACGGCAAAATTGTATCCGTCTTTCGTCGCTGATGCGCCCATTTTCTCCGGATTTCCCGGTAAAATTCGATTTTTTCCTCTGTTTTTTGTCTGTATCATAATTTCCGCCCTTATTTTTTATAATTTGTTGCAATTGTCATACTATTAATGTAAATCATTTGAATAAAATTGTCAATTGACCAATATTACTAATTGTTATACCTCTAAATCCAGTTCCACCGGGCAATGGTCGGAACCGAGGATTTCGGTATGGATTTTGGCATCTGCAACTGCATCTTTTAAGGACTCTGATACCATAAAGTAATCAAGCCGCCATCCTGCATTCCGCTGGCGTGCCTGGAATCGGTATGACCACCAGGAATACGTCACGGTGTCCGGATACAGCATACGGAAGGAATCAACAAAGCCTTTTTCTTTAATTACGGCAAATTTTTCGCGCTCCTCTTTCGTAAAGCCGGCGTTTTTCTCATTTGCCTTTGCATTTTTGATATCCATCTCGGTCGCTGCGACGTTCAGATCTCCGCAGAAAATCACCGGTTTTTCCTGCTCCAGTCCTTTTAAGTAAGAAAGAAACGCATCCTCCCACTCCATCCGGTAGGCAAGGCGTTTTAATTCATCCTGCGAATTCGGTGTGTAGACGGTTACAACAAAGTATTCCGGAAACTCTGCCGTAATCACACGGCCTTCCGTATCATGTTCTTCGATTCCGATACCATAGCGAACAGAAATCGGATCCTCTTTGGTAAACAGGGCCGTGCCGGAATATCCTTTCTTTTCCGCATAATTCCAATACTGATGATAGCCGGGCAGCTCAAGGTCGATCTGTCCTTCCTGCAGCTTTGTCTCCTGCAGGCAGAAAATATCGGCATCTGCCGCCTCAAAGTATTCCTGAAAGCCTTTCTTCATGCAGGCTCTCAGTCCATTTACGTTCCAGGATATCATTTTTTTCATACGCAATTCATCTCCGTTTCTTGACAGTCTGTTCTCTGCGGTTTCTGTTACAAAATGTGGGAAACCGACTTCCATTTTCTTTTATTCCTCTTGCAGGACATACAGTGTTTCCAATGATGCATCCGACGGGCCGTGGAATTCACATCCGTCCGCTTTATACTGACGCATCAGTTCCAGAATTTCTTTGCTGTACCGCTCACCCGGGCAGATCAGCGGAATTCCCGGCGGGTACGGGGCTGCCATCTCGGCTGCGATTCGTCCTTCCGCTTCTGCAAACGGAACGGCTTCCTTCTCCGCAAAATATGCCTCGCGCGGTGTCTTTACCATCTCCGGAAGACTGCGGAACAGCCACTGCTTTTCTGCAAACTTCGTCTGCCCCGTCGTTTTCCCGTTATCTGCTGCGGCAATCCCTGCCAGTGCATCGATCAGCCGTGTGATATCTTCCTCACTGTTCGCCCAGGTAATAACGCAGACCACATTCTCTTCGTCGGCAAGCTCTGTACTGACGCGGTATTCGTCATATAGACGCACCTGCAGATCGTATCCGGAAATGCCGAGCGCTCTTGCCGAGAACACCAGGCGCGTCGGGTCGATCTTCCACACGCCGCACGTTCCTTCCATCTCCGTTCCCAGAACTTCAATTCCTTTGATCAATGCAAGCTCCTGCCGCGCCCGTCTGCTCAGTGCCAGCGCGCGTTCCATCCGCTCCCGGCCGTGCAGCGCCATTCCACGCCGTGCCGCATCGAGGGATGCCATCAGAAGGTAGGACGGCGAAGTGCTCTGCACCATCTGCAGATTGGCGGCAACTTTTTTCTCGTCGAGACGGTCAGATCCAAGGGAGAGGAATGAGCTCTGCGTAAACGAGCCGGCTGTCTTGTGAATGCTCTGTGCGCAGGCATCCGCACCGCTTTCCAGTGCACCGGACGGAAGCTCTTTTGAAAAGTAGAGATGGGAACCATGCGCTTCATCCACAAGGAGTGCCGCATTGTGACGGTGGCAGATCTTTGCAATCGCCTTTAAATCGCTGCAGAGTCCGTAATACGTCGGGCTCACGAGCAGCACGGCTTTTGCATCCGGCGTTTCATCAAATGCTTTTTCGATGGTTTCCGGTGTCACGCCGCCCCACATCTGCCATTTTGTGCTGTACTCCGGCATCACATAAACCGGTGTGGCTCCGCATAAAATCAGTCCCATCAGCACCGATTTGTGCACGTTCCGCGGGACCATGATTTTTTCGCCCTCTTTCACAGAGGAAAGCACCATCGCCTCGTTGCCGCATGTCGTACCGTTGACGAGAAAGAACGTTTTTTTCGCCTTCCACGTTTCCGCCGCCAGACGCTGTGCCTCCGCGATCACGCCCTCTGCGTGGTGCAGATCGTCGAGGCCCTCTGCCTCCGAGAGGTCATACGCTGCAAGCGATGCTCCGTTTAACGCCTCGTCCAGTCCCCGCTCAAACCGGTGTCCCGGGATGCGGAAATAGGCCGGCGCTTCCTCCCTGAACTGTTGTAACGCCTCCACAAGAGGCATTCGATTCTGATCCATTCTGTTTTGTTTCCTTTCCAATGGTTTCTCCATCTTTTTCTGAAACGAAAGAATCCTCCCCGCACCGCCGTGCGGGAAGGACCCCTTATTTGCATTTTTCTGTTTATTATGGTTTATTCTACCGGAGTAGTCCAGCCATATTTGTCTTCCAGCTTGCCCCACTGGATACCGGTCAGGGTATCGTACAGTTTCTGGGTCAGCTCACCGATCTTGAAATCGTTGACGATAACGGAATCGTCTTTGTATACGAACTCGCCGACTGGAGATACAACAGCTGCTGTACCGGTACCGAATGCCTCCTCCAGTGTGCCGTCATGGCCTGCTTTCATCAGGTCGTCGATGGACAGGTGGGTCTCGTTTACTTTGTAGCCCCAGTCACGCAGGATGTGGATCAGGGAATCACGGGTTACGCCCGGAAGTACGGTTCCTTCCAGCGGTGCGGTGTAGATTTCGCCGGCGATCTTGAACATGATGTTCATGGTTCCAACTTCCTCTACATATTTACGATGTACGCCGTCCAGCCACAGAACCTGGGTGCATCCCATCTTCTCTGCTTTTACCTGGCCTGCAATGGAGCTTGCATAGTTACCGCCGCATTTTGTGAAGCCTGTGCCGCCTTTGACTGCACGGACATATTCATCCTCAACCAGGATCTTAACCGGGTTGATGCCCTCTGCATAGTATGCTCCAACCGGAGTGGTGATGATAACGAATTTGTAGGATTTTGCCATATGTACGCCAAGGCTTGCCTCAGTAGCGAACATAAACGGACGGATGTAAAGAGATGTACCTGGCTCAGACGGTACCCAGTCTTCCTGTGCTTTAACCAGTGCTTTGACAGCCTCTACAAACATCTCCTCCGGTACACCCGGCATGCAGAGTCTTTCGTTGGATTTGATCATACGGCGTGCGTTCATTTCCGGACGGAACAGCTGGATTTTTCCTTCTGCTGTTCTGTATGCTTTCATACCCTCGAAAGTTTCCTGTGCATAGTGAAGTACCATGGTTGCCGGATCCATCGGGATTCCGCCGTACGGTACGATTGCTGCGTCATGCCATCCCTGCTCTTTATCCCAGTCCATGACAAACATATAGTCTGTAAAGTGTTTTCCGAATCCAAGGTTTTTCTGATCCGGTTTTTCCTGTAAATGCTCTCTTTTTTCAAATCTGATATCCATTTTTTGCCTCCCCGGCAGTTGAGGATAAGTTTGTTCAGCTGCCTGTATATTTAGATTCAATAGTGATAGTATAAGACTGTACCTGAAAACAGTCAAGAGAAAATACGACTAAATTTTCATTTTTTCTTTCTTATTTATTGTATCTTTTCCGTATTTTCCTGTATCAGCCGCATTTTTTCTTCTTTCCCGGCACAGCCATTGTGTTTTTTTCTATTATCTGTTAGAATGGCAGACAAGAACCTGATAAGACTTGAACACGAAAAAGGAAGGTAATACAAATGAGTGAAGAATTATTCAACAGCGCATCCTGCAGCGGAGACTGCACAAGCTGCGGCAGCGACTGCCAGGATCTGGATCAGCCGACTGTTACCCTGACACTGGACGACGATACCGAAGTAAAATGTGCCGTACTGACCATTTTCCCGGCTCCGAACCAGAAAGAGTACATCGCTCTTCTGCCGCTCGATGAAAACGGCGAGAACGAAGACGGCGAAGTTTATCTGTATCGTTACTACGAAGAGAACGGCCAGCCGAACCTCGACAACATCGATTCCGATGAAGAGTACGAAATTGCAGCAGACGCATTCGACGAGCTGATGGATACCGAGCAGTTCAACGAGATGGAAGAAAATTCCACCGAAGAGTAAGAAGCACAGACTTTGAAACGATTGCAGAACCCGGCGGGAGACCTTATTTTCCTGCCGGGTTTTTCTCTCTTTTTCTCTCAAATTCCCGTTATTTCTTATTTGTACAGCTTTTCTGCATCTCTCTTTAAGATCTGTTTCTATTCTTTTACAGACGTATAATATATGTGAGTAGCATTTTTCATGCCGCTACATTACATAGGAATACGAGGTATCTTTTTATGAGAGATAAAGATGTGATACAGCACATTCAGGATTTATGCAAAGAGCGTTCCTGGACTTACTACCGTCTTGCAAAAGAGGCGGACATTCCCTATTCTACCTTAAATAATATGGTAAACCGCACCAATATTCCAACCATCCCTACCCTGCAGAAGCTCTGCGACGCTTTCGGCATCACACTTGCCGATTTCTTTCTCGACGAGCCGGATGCCCTGCAGCTTACCGAAGGACAGCAGGAAATCATTACGCTTTACAATAATCTTTCGCTGGAGAAAAAGAAAATCTTAAAGGCTTATATGAAAGGTCTTCTGATGGAAGTCTGACTTTTCCGGCATCATAAGTATCACAGATAAAGAAAGTTCCGTTTTTTGTTTTTCTGAAACAGAGGCGGAACTTTTTTTCTGTCGATAAACTTTTCTTAAATTTTTCTAAAGCCCGGGACTTTTCCCGTATTTCGTTGTAGAATAAAGGACAACTGTTCACATATTAATCACAGAAGGAGTTACCCTTTCATGCTACAGATTCAGCATATCAAAAAAGAATACCGGACCGGGACGCTGGTACAGAAAGCGCTCGACGATGTGTCCTTAAATTTGCGCGACAACGAGTTTGTCGCTATTTTAGGGCCGAGCGGTTCTGGAAAGACGACGCTTCTGAATATCATCGGCGGTCTCGACCGCTACGACAGCGGCGATCTGATCATCAACGGCATTTCCACGAAAAAGTATAAGGACCGCGACTGGGATTCCTACCGGAACCACACGATCGGTTTTGTCTTCCAGAGCTACAACCTGATCCCGCATCAGACCGTTCTCGCAAACGTAGAGCTGGCGCTTACCATCTCCGGTGTTTCCAAAGAGGTACGGCGCAAAAAAGCAGTTGCGGCACTCGAAAAGGTCGGTCTTGGAAAACAGCTCCACAAGCGGCCGAGCCAGATGTCCGGCGGTCAGATGCAGCGTGTCGCCATCGCCCGCGCTCTTGTCAATGATCCGGAAATTCTACTTGCCGATGAGCCGACCGGCGCGCTCGATTCCGACACCAGTATTCAGGTCATGGACCTGCTGCAGGAAGTTGCCAAAGAACGCCTTGTCGTCATGGTCACACACAATCCGGAGCTCGCCGAGCTTTACGCCAACCGCATCGTCACTTTGCGCGACGGTGTGATCTGCTCCGACACGAACCCGTTTGAGCCGGATTCCGAAACCCTGCTTCCTCCCAAACACAAAAACATGGGCAAATCGTCGATGTCCTTTCTGACGGCGCTCTCCTTAAGTTTTAATAACCTGCGCACCAAGAAAGCGCGGACCTTGCTCACCTCGTTTGCCGGCTCGATCGGCATCATCGGCATTGCACTGATTCTGGCACTCTCCTCTGGTGTCAACGAGTATATTCAGAATATGGAAGAGGAAACTCTCTCCGAATATCCGCTTCAGATCCAGAGCACCGGCTTTGACCTCACTTCGATGATGGTCGGCTCACAGAATGCCGGCAAAGATTCAAAAGATTCCGGCAAAAAGAATGAAATCAAAATTCAGGAAGTCGTGACCAACATGTTCTCCACCATGAACTCCAACGATCTCGCTTCCCTGAAAAAGTACCTTGACGGCGGTGCGGACGGCATTTCCGACTACACAAATGCCATCGAATATTCCTACTCCGTCACGCCGCAGATCTACCGCGAAGACGGCGATTCCATCCGCCAGGTGCACCCGGACCAGTCGTTCCGCCCGCTCGGCCTTGGCGCAAACTCCAACAGCATCATGTCATCCATGATGAGCACCAACGTCTTTTACGAGATGCCGGACACCGCTTCCCTGTACGAGAACCAGTATGACTTAAAAGCCGGACACTGGCCGGAAAACTATAACGAATGTGTGCTTGTCCTCACTTCCGACGGCGGAATGAGTGATTTTCTGCTCTACACCCTGGGGCTCCGCGATGCACTCGAGCTGGATGAGATGGTCCGCCAGTTTTTAAATGAAGAAACCGTCGAGACCCCTTCCTCCATCGGCACGTATTCCTACGATGATATCCTCGGCACCACGTTCCGTCTTGTGAACAGCGCCGACTGCTACGAATACGACAGTCAGTACAAGGTCTGGAAAGATAAAAGCGACAACGAAGACTATATGAAAAAGCTCGTTGCCAACGGCGAAAAGCTCACAATCACCGGTATTGTCCAGCCGTCCCCTGACTCTGCCGCCTCTGCCCTGACCGCCGGCATCAATTACCCGGCATCACTGACCCGCCACGTTGTGGAGGAAGCAAAGAAATCCGAGATTGTGAAACAGCAGATGGCGGACTCCTCCATCGATGTTTTTACAAATCAGAAATTCGGCACCGTGAATCAGAACAGCGGTCTTGATATGGATTCCTTTATCACTGTCGATGAGGACAAGCTGCAGAACGCTTTCCAGTTCGACGATTCCGCACTCTCCGGTGCTTTTTCCGGTACTTCCATGAACCTTGATTTTTCCAGTGCCTTTGCGGACGCCGGAAGCAGCATGGATCTCGCAGGTGCGATTGACCTCAGTCAGATCTCTCTTAATTTCGACGGACTGCCGCAGCTTGATCTTGGCCAGATTTTATCCGGACTTACTCTCAATGTCAGTGAAGACGGTATGCAGGAACTGGCTTCCAGCCTCATGGAGGGCTATCAGGGCTACGCCTCGGAGCACCCGGAGGCGGATTATTCCCATTTACAGGAGGATTTCGTCTCCTACCTCAATTCCACGGAAGCACAGGAAATCCTGCGGCGCCACATCCAGGCCATCATTGCAGACGGCGGCGGTGTTTCCATTACACAGGAACAGATCCAGGAACTCATTCAGCGGATCTTCAAAGGGTATCAGGCATACCTGATCAAGATGGGCTACACCGATCCGGAACAGTTTGATGCTTATCTTGCGGAGTATCTGCAGACCGAAGAAGCTGTTCAGATCATCAACGACTGGATTTCCGAGGTGATGCAGAACAACGGCAATATCGAAATTACATCCGACCAGCTCACTGCGCTTGCGACGGAGCTTTCAAACGGTTATCTCGCTTACGTGAAGGAGAACGGCCTGCCGGATCCGACGGAGATGGGCCAGCACTTTATCGCCTATCTGAACACGGCGGACGGCCAGCAGCGGCTGAACAGCGGTATCACAAAAATCGTCGATCTCGACGGACTGCAGTCCCAGGTTTCTTCTGCGCTCACAAACTACATGGCAGGCGTTATGGGAAGCTACTCCGCTTCTGTCGCCTCGGTTCTGCAGACACAGATCACTTCCGCTATGGAACAGATGATGACGCAGATGGCCTCTGCAATTCAGTCCGAGATGGAGCGCGCCATGACGCAGGTCGGTAATTCTCTGCAGGATTCGATGGGCGATGCCATGAAGATTGACACCGATGCCTTTGCAAGTGCCTTCCAGATGAATATGACTGAGGATGATATGAAGGATCTCTTCGCTTCTCTTAGTTCTTCCGGCTCTTCCACTTATGAGGGCAATCTGCAGAAACTGGGCTGCGCTGATTTTGACGAACCTTCTTCGATCAGCATTTACCCGAAAAACTTTGAGAGCAAGGAACACGTTGTCTCCATCCTCGATAGCTACAATGACACGATGGAAAAAGAAGGCAAAAACGAGCAGGTAAT
Organism: Fusicatenibacter sp.; assembly: GCF_977045365.1. NCBI lineage: Bacteria > Bacillati > Bacillota > Clostridia > Lachnospirales > Lachnospiraceae > Fusicatenibacter > Fusicatenibacter sp. Next base: position 30,008 of record NZ_CDRRUH010000024.1, on the reverse strand, counting down.
CTCGTACACCGATGTGGTCGGCACTCTGATGTCCTCCGTCACGGATATCGTCAACATCATCAGCTACGTGCTGATCGCTTTTGTCGGCATTTCCCTTGTGGTTTCCTCGATTATGATCGGCGTCATCACCTATATCAGTGTTCTGGAACGTAAGAAAGAGATCGGTATCCTGCGCGCGATCGGTGCTTCGAAACGCAATATTTCGCAGGTCTTCAATGCCGAAACCTTCATCATCGGACTCTGTGCAGGACTGATCGGCATCGGGCTCTCGCTGCTTCTGATGATTCCGGGCAACCTTCTGATCCACCATCTGGCGGATACGACGAAGGTCAGTGCTTCTCTTCCGCTCGTCCCGGCGCTTGTTCTGATTGCACTCAGCGTCGTTCTGACCCTGATCGGCGGTCTGATTCCGTCGAAGAAAGCGGCAAAAAGCGATCCGGTTACGGCACTCCGGACAGAATAATCTGATCCTTAAAACACACTTTGCAAGTACGCAAAAAGCGGCCGGCAGAGACTTTTCAAAAGTCCCGCCGGCCGCTTTTTTCTATCTTAAACTTTTATTTTTCTTCCAGAGAAAATCCATGCTCTGTCCGCACCAGTGTCGTCTCATAGAAGGTCTTTGCGAACTGCACCAGATAAGCAGTATCTTTGGCGCCTGCCGTCTCATACGGGGAATGCATCGCAAGCTGGGCCATTCCGATATCCACGCTTGTCACCGAGACAAGAGAGTTCAGAATTGCGCCGAGCGTGCTTCCGCCCGGAATGTCGGCGTGGTTTGCGAATACCTGGCACGGTACGCCTGCCTTCTCGCAAATCATCTTTGTTACAGCTTCCGAAACAGCATCGGTCGTGTATTTCTGGTTTGCACTCTGTTTGATGACAACGCCGCCGTTCATGTAGACGCGGCTCTTCGGATCGTATTTCTCCGCATGCGCCGGATGGAACGCATGTGCATTATCGGCAGAAACCATAAAGCTTCCCGCAAGATCTCTGTGATAAGCGATCGTGTCTTTTCCGCACGCTGCGTTGATGTGCTGCAGGGTCTCAGTCAGGAACGACGAATCTGCGCCCTGTTTGGTAAGGCTTCCGACTTCCTCGTTGTCAAAGATTGCGCAGACATTAACCTGACCTGTCGCTTTTGCGGCAAGGAATCCTTTTAAGGAACCGAATGCGCTCTGCAGGTCGTCGAGACGGCCGCTGGACAGAAATTCTTTGCTGGCGCCCCAGATAGAGCCCTCCACGCGGTTGTACAGATAGAGTTCCATCGAGAGGATGTCCTCTTTTGCCGTATCCGGCAGAAACAGCTCATAGAAATGGTCTTTTGCGGTCTCATCGCCGAGGATCGGAAGCATGTCGGTCTGTACGCTGTATTTGATTCCGTTGTTGATGTCGCGGTTCAGATGGATCGGCAGGTTCGGGATCGTCACCAGATCGCGTCCGGCATCGACCAGAACGGATTTTACGCCGTTTCCATCGCGGACCACCATACGGCCTGCCAGGGAAAGCGGACGGTCAAACCACGGAGCGCGGATCATGCCGCCGTAGCCCTCCACGTTCAGGCGGGTGTAATGGCCGTCCGTCACAAACGGATCCTCTCCCTTTACTTTAAAGGTCGGGCAGTCGCTGTGGCTGGCGATGATCTGATAGCTGGAAAATGCGCCCTCCGGAATCTGGAATGCGATCACCGAGGATTCATTTCTCGTCACATAATATTTTCCGCCCGGAACGAGACTCCACTCTTTTGTCTCCTCCAGTTTTTCATAACCATTTTCGTTCAGCAGATCACTGGCCTCTTTTACCACATGAAACGGGCTTTTGCACCGCATGATAAAGTCAAGCAGTTCCTGCGCTGTATCTAAGTATTCCATAACTTTTCTCCTTTGTATGATTTCAAAAACCTCTTCTATTCTATAAAATCCAGCCGCCTTTTTCAAGTCCCAAAAACTGCCGGAAAGTCAGTCCAGAAAACCAACAGAAGATCCCGCACAGCAGAAAACAAAAATCTGCCGTGTGGGATCTTCCATATCTCTTTTTCTGTTAAGCCGAAACCTGATTTCCGGTATACAGCTGGTAATATTTGCCTTTCTGCTCAATCAGCTGATCGTGGGTACCGCGCTCAATGATGCGGCCCTGCTCGAGAACCATGATACAGTCGGCATTTCGCACGGTAGACAGACGGTGTGCGATGACAAACGTCGTTCTTCCGCTCATCAGCTTATCCATACCATCCTGGACAATCCGCTCGGTACGGGTATCGATGGAACTTGTCGCCTCATCGAGGATCAGAACCGGCGGGTCTGCGATGGCTGCACGCGCGATCGCAAGGAGCTGTCTCTGGCCCTGGGAGAGGTTTGCACCGTCTCCGGTCAGCATTGTGTCATACCCCTGCGGCAGACGCATGATGAATCCGTGCGCATTTGCCAGTTTTGCTGCCGCTACGATCTCATCCTCCGTCGCATCGAGTTTTCCAAAAGCAATGTTGTCTCTTACCGTTCCGGTAAACAGATGCGTATCCTGCAGAACGATACCAAGAGATCTTCTCAGGTCGTCTTTTTTGATCTTTCCGATGTTAATCTCATCGTAGCGGATCTTGCCTTCCTGAATATCGTAGAAACGGTTGATCAGGTTGGTGATGGTCGTCTTTCCGGCACCGGTGGAACCGACAAACGCGATTTTCTGGCCCGGCTCTGCAAACAGCGATACATCGTGCAGAACGATTTTATCCGGGTTGTATCCAAAATCAACGTGTTCGAATACCACACGGCCCTGCAGTTCACGGTAATCCACGGAACCGTCTGCCTGATGCGTATGTTTCCATGCCCATTTTCCGGTACGCTCTTTCGTCTCGGTAAGTTTTCCATTTTCTTCCTTCGCATTGACAAGCGCTACATACCCTTCGTCCAGCTCCGGCTCTTCATCCATCAGGCGGAAAATACGTTCCGCTCCTGCAAGTGCCATAACGATTGCGTTCAGCTGCTGGCTGACCTGGTTGATCGGCATGTTAAAACTCTTGTTGAAGGTCAGAAAGCTTGCCAGACCACCGAGCGTAAAGCCACCGACACTGCCAAGGGCAAGTGCACCGCCGACAATCGCACAGACAACATAGCTCATATTTCCAAGCTGTGCATTGATCGGTCCGATCACATTTGCAAACGCATTGGCATTATAAGCACTCTCATACAGATTATTATTAATTTCTTTGAACTTTTCGATATTCTCCTCTTCATGACAGAATACCTTGACAACCTTCTGGCCATCCATCATCTCTTCGATAAAGCCATTGACTTTACCAAGATCCCTCTGCTGTTTTACAAAGAAATTTCCGGAGAAACCGGCCACCTTTTTTGTCACGCCCAGCATAATTGATACCATAACCAGCGTTGTAATCGTCAGCGGGATATTCAGAATCAGCATACTGACAAAGACACTGACAATCGTGATTGCGCTGTTGATGATCTGTGGGATACTCTGACTGATCATCTGACGCAGGGTATCAATATCATTTGTGTAAATCGACATAATATCGCCGTGCGCATGCGTATCAAAATATTTGATTGGCAGCTTTTCCATATTGCCGAACAGATCATTTCTCAGATTCCGCAGGGTTCCCTGGGATACATAGATCATGGTACGGTTCTGAACGAACGCAGCCACAATACCGATTCCGTAAAATCCGGCCACCCGCAAAATTGCGTGGAGCAGCGGGCCAAAATCCGGATCCGGCTGGGTCAGCATCGGCGTGATATAGCCGTCAATCAGCGTTTTCATAAACATCGTTCCCTGTACGTTTGCCAGGACGTTGACAAAAATCGCAATAACAACAGCGATGCAATGTACGGTATAATCCTTTAATACATATTTCATAATTCTGGTAAAGATCTTCATCGGATTCTTGACCTGCGGTTTCACCCCTCTTGGAGGTCTTGCGCCCGGTCCCTTTACCTGCTGTACTCTCTCTGCCATTCCTTACTCACCTCTCTTTTCGTCAAAGTCTCCGCCGCCACCGGTCTGAGACTCATATACTTCCCGGTAAATTTCATTGGTTTTCAGTAATTCCTCATGGCTTCCAAAACCATTTACTTTTCCGTTCTCCATGACAATGATACGGTCTGCATCCTGCACACTGGAAATACGCTGTGCGATGATCAGTTTTGTCGTTTCAGGAATCTCGGTCAGGAATGCCTTCCGGATTTTTGCGTCGGTTGCGGTATCGACAGCACTTGTACTGTCATCCAGAATCAGCACCTTTGGCTTTTTCAGCAGTGCTCTTGCGATACAGAGGCGCTGTTTCTGGCCGCCGGATACGTTGGATCCACCCTGCTCGATATAGGTGTTGTAGCCCTCCGGCATCCGGTCGATAAATTCATCGGCGCAGGCAAGGCGGCAGGCACGCTTACACTCTTCTTCCGAAGCATTTTTATCACCCCAGCGAAGATTGTCGAGAATAGTACCGGAAAACAGCACATTTTTCTGTAAAACAACGGCTACTTCATTTCGCAGCGTTTCCATATCGTAGGAACGGACATCCTTTCCGCCAACCTGAATGGATCCGTCTGTTACGTCGTACAGACGGCTGATCAGATTGACAAGACTTGTCTTCGCACTTCCGGTTCCGCCAATAATACCGATCGTCTCACCGGATCGGATCGAAAAATTGATATCTGAAAGAACCGGCTCGCCTGCTCCTTTTTTGTAGTTGAAATAGACATGGTCGAAGGTAATGCTTCCATCCGGGATCGAAAAGTCCGGATTTTCCGGATTATCGAGATCGCTCTTCTCATTCAGAACTTCTGAAATACGGCGTGCACTTGCAAGGCTCATCGTGATCATAACGAATACCATGGAAAGCATCATGAGGCTCATCAGAATGTTCATGCAGTAGGTCAGAAGGCTCATCAGCTCTCCGGTCGAAAGGCTGCTTCCGACAATCATTTTAGCGCCGAGCCAGCTGATCAGAAGAATACAGCTGTAGACAGTCAGCTGCATCAGCGGTGCATTAAAAGAAAGGTTTTCCTCTGCTTTACAGAAAATTTTGTAAATATTTTCAGACGCTTTGTGGAATTTCCCTGTCTCATAGTCTTCGCGCACATACGCTTTTACCACACGGATTGCGGATACGTTTTCCTGCACGCTCGCATTTAATTCATCATATTTTGGAAATGCCTGCTCAAAATATTTGGTTGCAGACCGCATGATCAGAAACAGACACGTTCCAAGAAGAATAACAGCCACCAGATAAATGCTCGCAAGGCGTGCATTGATGTAAAACGACATAATCATCGCAATAACCATGCTCGCCGGTGCACGCATGCACATACGAAGGATCATCTGATATGCATTCTGCAGGTTCGTCACATCTGTGGTCAGACGGGTGACAAGACCTGCTGTACTGAATTTGTCAATATTGGAAAAAGAATATTCCTGGATATTTTCAAACATGGCCTGACGCAGATTTTTTGCAAATCCGGCAGACGCCTTTGCTCCATATTTTCCGCCCATAATACCGGCAAACAGACCGATAGCTGCTGCCACTACCATGAATGCCCCCACCACGTAGATGTGATGGAGATCTCCTTTTTCTACACCGTCATCGATAATGGACGCCATCATAAGAGGAATAATCATCTCCATGATAACCTCCAGAATCATGAAAATCGGAGTGGCAATGGAGGCTTTTTTAAACTCTTTTACCTGTGCTCCAAGTGTTTTTAACATGATGTCTCTCCTAACATATTTTTTACGTTGTTCTTGACCTGATCGATGACACGGTAGAAAGTGTCAAGATCTTCTTTTGAAATTCCCCCAACCGTCTGTTCTTCCAGCATATCGATCATATCTTTCGTCTTCTCGTGAAGCTCTCTTCCGGTATCGGTCAGCACCAGTTTCTTCAGACGCGCATCATAGGGAACGGACTCCCGTCGGATGTAGCCCTTTTTCTCCATGAGCTTTAAAATATTCGTCACGGTGGACCGGCAGATCTTAAACTCCGCCTCGATATCCTTCTGGAAAATATCTTTGTCTTCGTTCCGGCACAGATACCCTAAAATCCATCCGTGCATGGCGGTCAGTTCATCGACCCCCCGCTCTCTGGCGGCTGCCATCAGGTTCCGTGACATCATATTGTCCAGCGTCCGCAGTTCGTGGCCGATTTTTCTTTTTTTACAACACACGCTGCTTTTTTCCTCCTTTCCCCTTTGCTGCCGTCCCCATCTGTTCGTTATAAAACTGTTTGGATAGGGACTGTTCCATAAGCAACTGTTCTATAGGTGACTGTTTTGTATTAAACAGTTCGCTATAGAACATTCTAAGAGGTTTTGCGGGAAATGTCAACCTGTTTGCGTAAAAATTTCGAAAAAAAATACTCCGGGCGGAAGTTTTTCCCCTCCGCCAGGAGCGTTTTGCTCTTTTACTCTTCGATTTTTCTTCTTAAATAGCTTCCCACCATATGGGAAAAGTTGCGGATATCGCGCGCATACGCGAAATCCTTGCCAAAAATCTTCTGCTCCGCCATAAGCTCCGTCTCCTCACCTACAAAGACCCCAAGCACCGAGACACCCTGCTGCCTGAGGCGCCGCACCTCGGTTGCCGTGTCGTGCAGCGCATAATCATCCCGGTACGGCTTTGGATTTCTCGCATTCGGCCGGTTCACCAGCACATCGTACGGCTTTCCGTCGCTTAAGAGGATCAGCAGCTTCCGGTCCTCCTGGCGTTTTAAAAGATCCATCCCCGCCGCCTTGACGGCAAGCCCGTCGCGGTTGTTTGAGGATGTGATATACTCAAAAATATTGCTGTTCATCTCCCGCGGATCGTCGTAATCGCGCATCCGGTGCAGGATCGTGTAATCCCAGAACGTACAGAAGCTCATCACACGGAACGGGATGTGCAGGCGGCTTAAGGTCTCCGCCAGAATGTACGTCTGCAGTGTCACATTCTCCTGGCGCGGCCGCTGGGAACCGCTCGCATCTACAAGAATATCCACCACAAAATCCAGCGAATTCCGCCGCTGCTCCAGCCGGAACAGATCCGCATTCTGGCTCCGTCCCACCTTCCACATCCGCGCGGGCTGTAATATTCCGTGGTCTGCATCCGCAAACGACTGGTCCTCCTGCAGCAGCATCGCTTTTTTCAGTTCCTGATACAGCAGCGAAATATTCTGTCGCACCGCGCGGTGCTGGTCGTAATAGGCATGGAGGTTTTTATCCTTCTGCTTCTGCGCATAGGAGAGCTGATAATACTTTCCGACCGGATTCTTCAGCACACCCTCCGTGTAATAGAGGCTGCAGTCGCTGTGGATGCCGCGGCAGAGCTGGTAATTCCGGCTTTTCTCCTCACTTTCCGAGAGCCACGTTTTTCCGTAATTGCGCTGAATGTACTGATACATCCGCGCCAGCGCTTTCTCATCGACGACAACGACCTTTTTGGTGTCGTTTCCCGCTGTTTTTTCTTTCTTCTCTTCCGCTTCTTTTGACGTGAAATTTGTCATATCAAGTGAAACGCGCTCCAGATACGTCTCAAGCCCGTCCTCATACAGCTCCTCCGAAAGAAAATCCTTCCAGGAATACTCGGTGAGCTCCTCTATTGTTACCGCAAGAACCGAGGCAAGATCGCCGTGCTTTTTCACAAATGTGGGATCGACAACTTTATTGTACAGCTCGTCCGTCACGCGGATCAGTTCCATCGTATCCGCTGTTTCGGATGCGTGCTTCAGCAGCTCCATCCACTCCCGCGTTTTTCCCGAGTATGAAGGACTTTTCCCTTCGTCCTCCTCTCTTCTTCCGCGCAGATACTCCAATTTCAGGCGGCCTGTCTCATTTCTGGATAGCGATTCAAACGAGTGGTCCAGTATTTCTTTCGCCGCTCTCCTTCGAAAGCCCTTCACACCGGGCCGCTCGCTTTCGAGCCGCTTCGAGACCGCCTCCTCTGTCACCAGCTGGGCGAGCATCATCAGTTCTCCCTCCGCTGCGCCGCTGTAGACTTTCTTCACCAGATACAGGCTGTAGGCTTCCCGGTCAAAGTAGCACGAAAAGGCGCCCTGGCGGATCGTGTCGTACAGCACCGTATCCGGCTCTTTCACATACCGCTCCACATCCGGGTTCAGCTTCAGCGTATAGTCGCCGCTGACGGTCCAGACAAGATTTCGGATCCGGCTTTCCAGCTCCATCTCATGCGTTTTTAATGTTTCCTCTGTCACCATATATATTTCCTCTAAAAGACATCCTGCGGCGTCCACTCTTCCGGAATCCGGGTGCGCACGACATCCCGCACGATCTCTTTTTCAAACAGGTCAAAGCATTTGTTGACAATGCCGATCTGTACCGCAAGATACGGGGACAGCCCCTGGCGCATCGTGCCGATCGCTCCGAACAGGCCGCGGAGGTCGAGTGCGCGCGTGGTAATTTCCGCCTGTTTTGCCTTTTTCTGCAGATCGAGGTAAAGACCGGTCAGCGCATCGCGTGCCGATGGTTTCAGATCCGGGTATTTCGACTGCATCAGATAAAACAGGGTCTCTTCTGTAAGCGGCGGCATGTCAATCACCAGAAAGCGGGACACCAGCGCTTCATTCAGCTCCCTCGTTCCCGCATAGCCGTAATTCATCGTTCCGATCATCCGCGCCGCCGGGTGAAGCGAAATTTTATCGTAGCCCGGCACATCGATGATACGGCGGTAGTCGAGCGCCGCGTGAAGAACACTGACCGCATCGTTTTTCGCCATATTGATCTCATCGAGAATGCCAAAACCGCCTTCCTCGGCACAGCGGTAAATGCTGCCCTTCCGGAGTGTGACCTCCTGGTTCTGGAACGTATCGGTTCCGATCAGCTCGGCGCTTCCCGTATTTACATGGAAGGAAACGTTATACGTCGGTCTTCCGAAAATATACGCCAGCGTCTCCGCCAGTACATTTTTTCCCGTCGCCTTTTCGCCGGTCAGCAGCAGATTTTCGCCCTGCAGAAGCGCAGCAATTGCCATCTCCAGAATTTCTTTTCCGAAAAACGGGATTTCCGGCGTGCTCATCCGGTTCTGCAGTCCTTCCGGCACCGGATAACTCTCACGGAACTTCCGCACACACGTAATCAAAGCCTCACTCACGCCCTGTTCCTGTAAAAATGAATCGTTCATCTTTTATTTTAATCCTCTCTGTTGTTAAAATGTCTCTTTGCTTCTCTTAGTATACGGGATCCGGCCGCGTTCTGCAAGATCGGACTTTGGCTTATCGCCCGCGCAAAAAGCCACCGGAAAGCAGGTTTTCGTCCCATTTTCCGGTGGCATGCTTCTATCTTATATTCGATTCATCTATCGCGTTATCCGCGGATTCCGGAAAGAATCTCCTCTGTGGAAGCTTTTGCCTCCTCGTCCAGGTTCTCCTTCTTATAGTTCTCATATCTCTGTTTGTGATGCGGATTCTCTGCCCACAGCTCGTCTGCGGCTTTTTTCCACTCAGCAGCATACAGATCACATTTTCCGCACAGATGCTCTGCGCTCTCCGGGGACTGCAGGTCGGTTGACTTCGCTCCGGTCTTCTCGACCATCTCACGCAGCAGTTCCGGGTTTTCGAGCATCGGACATGGACGCAGGTGGTTGCGGTTGAACGGCTGTCCATCGCGGTATGCCTGGAACAACGGCTGCTGCAGTGCTTCGAGCAGGGAAACCTCGTTGATGTTTGCGCCGGAGTAATGGATGAAAACACACGGCTCCACATCGCCGTTTGCATTGATATGGCAGTAGTTTCTTCCTCCTGCGATGCAGCCTCCGACGAACTCGCCGTCATTCTGGAAGTCCATGACGAAGATCTGTTTGTCGCTCTTATCAGAACGGATCTCACGCAGTCTGTGGTAGATATATTTTCTCTGCTCAACTGTCGGCATCAGCTCCGGTGCAGCGTCCATGCCGACCGGCATGAAGTGGAAATACCAGCTGTAGCGGCATCCGTGCTCGATCAAAAGATCCAGGAATGCATCACTTGTAACGGTCTCAAGGTTTGCTCTTGTGTAGCAGATGGAAGTACCAAAAAGCAGACCGTGTTTTTTCATCAGATCCATAGCTGCCAGAACTTTATCGAAAATACCCTCGCCGCGGCGTCCGTCGTTGACCTCCTCGAAGCCTTCCAGGGACAGGGAGAAGGAGATATTGCCGAGCTTCTGAACCGCCTCACAGAACTCCTCGTCGATCAGGGTTCCATTGGTGAAACAGTGGAATTCACAGTCATGATGCTCTTCTGCCAGACGCAGGATGTCTTTTTTGCGCACAAGCGGTTCGCCGCCGGTGAACATATAGAAATAGGTTCCCAGTTCTTTTCCCTGGCTTACGATATCGGAAAGTTTCTCATAGGAAAGATTCAGCTTGTGGCCGTATTCTGCTGCCCAGCATCCGGTGCAGTGCAGGTTACAGGCACTTGTCGGGTCCATCAGCATCGTCCATGGGATGTTGCAGTTATATTTTTCACGGTTCATACGGATCTGTTTCGTTCCGACGAAAGCTGCCTGGAATCCCAGGTTCAAAGCAGTCATTTTGATCACCTGCGGATCCAGCTCGTCCAGTCCGCGGTTGACATACTGTACCCATTTGTTGTCCGGATTCTGCAGCATGGTGCGAATATTGTCGAACGTTTTCTCCGCAAACATATTTCCGGTAAATTTCTGTACAAAATCCGTCAGATTCAGCAGTGCTTTTGTTCTGTCATCTCCGTGGTTCACATATTTTAAAACACCATCGATCGCAGCGCCTGCAGCGGCTCTTTCTACTTTCATTTTTGCATCCATTGTTCACGATCTCCTTTGTAATAGTTTAATATTTTCCGCCCGGAATGGATCTGGTTTTCAATACCACATTCTGGCTTTTCCTCATTATATTCTCCATATTTTGAAAATACAACCCAAAGTTCCTTCGTTTTGGACACATCAAAAAAAGTGTCCCACGAGGGAACACTTTTTCCTGTTTTTCTCTTTCTGTTATGTTTCACATTGCATTTTCGGATTCACACAAGGCATTTTCTAATTTTCGATCAGAACCGCGCGGATCGGGCCGCCGTACTGGTGTTTCTTTTTGACTGGAGCAGCCACAAGAAAATAATGACCCGAGGTCACTTTCTCCAGATTCAGATTTTCGACAATCACCGTACCTTTTTTCAGCAGCTGCTGATGAACATCATTTCCTGATGTCTCATTTCCGACGGTTTCCTGCTCCACACCGAGCAGCACCAGTTTTTTCTCTGCCAGATAATCTGCCCCATCGCGTGTAATCTGCGCGTCGCCGCGAATCAAGAGACGTTCACAGTCTTCTTCCATGACCTCCTCGAGCACTTCTCTTGTCACTTTTCCCTCAAGCTCCGCCACCTGACAGATGCCAAGTGACCGGTCGAGCGTCGTCTGCGCCGTTCCTTCCTCCGTCATCAGATGACGCGGCGCGTCCATTGCGGAAAACTGCTCTCCGGAAATGTCATATAATTTCATATTTTCCTATCCTCAAACCGGGAAACTCCCGTCTTTCTTTTTTCCAATATTTGCCGATACTGCCGGATTCTGCCGGCAGCCAAACCTTGTTTAGTATAGCGTATTTTCGGACGCTTTACAAGGCTCATTTCTGCAAAAATCCCGACTTTTATACAGCAATCCTGTCTGCAATAAACAATTTGTCATTTTCACTCCCCTGGTGTATAATAGAAATATCCAAACGGTTACGCTATCTTTCAAAAGGGAGGGAAATTCTATGAGTTCAGAACTCTATCGTTTTCTGTTTTATGCCATTCTGCTGATTGATGCCGTCGGCGGTTTTCTGTTTTTCGCATTTCCAAGAATTCGGAAACTGCTCGCCTGCAAAGAGAAAGCAGAGGGAATTGTGGAAAGTGTAGTGGAAACAAAAAATGCGAAAGGGCAGCCTCTTTTTCATTCGGTTGTCCGTTATCAGGCCGGACTTTCTTCCTGCACCTGCAAAACGGAAGAAGTCACCAAGGGCGGTCCGCAGAAAGGGGAACCTGTTGTCGTTTATTATCAGGCATCCAGACCGGAAAACGCGTTTATCAAAAACTCAGCGTTTACGGGACGTCTGCTTCTTGGCTTTGTACAGCCAATTGCCGCGGCTGCTCTTGCAATCTTTTATTACATAGGAACGCATTAATCTTTCTTTTCTTATGAGACTCCGGCAAAGCCCGTGGATCTGCGCCACGGCTTCGCCGGAGTTTTTTGCGCTCTTCTGGTTTACGGAATCAGACGGTGAATGTCTCTTGGAAACAGGGATGCGTTCCGCACATTTTCAAATCCGAGAAGCCGTGCCGTAAACCGCTCCAGCCCAAGACCGAGGCCGCCGTGCGGAGGCATGCCGCAGCGGTGCATCATTAGATAGCTCTCAAACGCTTCCACATGCATGCCGCGGCTTTCGATCTTTTCCACCTGCTCCCGGTAATTGTGGATGCGCTGGCCGCCGGTCGTCACTTCAAGGCCGCGGAAGAGAAGGTCAAAACTTTCCGTCACTGCCGGATTTTCTCTGCTGTCCATCGCGTAGAACGGGCGCTTGGCGCTTGGATAATGTGTCACAAATACGAAGTCACTGCCTGTCGTTTTCTTCACGTATTCGCACAGCAGTTTTTCCTCCTCTGGCTCAAAGTCCAGTTTCTCCGAAAAGGCTCTTTTGTATACACGGCTCACCAGCTCTTTCGCCTCCGAAAAACGGATTCTCGGAATCTCCGTGATCACCGGCACCTCTGCTTTTAAAAGCGAAAGCTCCGCTCCGCATGTCTCCTGCAGCCGTGCAAACGTGTACCGCAGCATCTCCTGTTCCATCGCCATGATGTCCTCGAAGTTCTCGATATAGCCTATCTCAAAGTCCACGCTTGTATATTCGTTCAGATGACGCGCCGTGTCGTGTTTCTCCGCCCGGAAGACCGGTGCGATCTCGTAGACACGCTCGAAGACGCCGACCATCATCTGCTTGTAAAACTGCGGGCTCTGCGCCAGATATGCCTGTTCGCCGAAATACGACAAAGAGAAGATATTAGCTCCTCCCTCGGCTCCCGCCGCTACGAGCTTCGGTGTGTGGATTTCGGTGAAGTGCTGTCCATCCAGAAATTCGCGGAACGCCTGACAGATCCTGGCCTGAATCTGGAAAACCGCGCGCTCTTTTTCATTTCGCAGCGTGATGGGCCGGTAGTCCAGCAGGTTCTCGATGGAAGTGTTGACCCGCTTCTGGTTGATGACAACCGGCGGTACTTCTTCCGGCTCGGAGAGGATTTCCACTTCTAACAGATGCAGGTCATACCCGCTTCTGGAACGCTCTTCGCGGATCACCTCCGCGGTAAACCGGACACACGCCTCTTCTTTTAATTCCTCCAGTGCAAACCGGGCATACGCCGGCTCATACACGCACTGTACTATCTGCCGTTTCGTCCGAAGCAGCACAAATGCAAATGAGCTCATTTTCCGGATTTTGTAAATACTTCCATGCAGCCGCACGATTTCGCCGATGTGTGCTCCTAACTGCTCTGCTTCGAGTTCCTCTGATTTTCTTACTTTTACAGTATTCATTTCTGTCTTCATAGTCTTTTCTGCCTTTCTGTTCTGATTTTATTTATCGCCGCAAAATCAGCAGAAAATCCATATGGACATAATCTGTATGTCCCATGCGATCACAACCCTTCTCTGATGTAAATTTCAAGTCATTCCCGCATGGATAAAAAACGGCAAAGAAAAACCACACGGGGTATTTCTTTTTTCTCCCAGTGTGGTTTCCCTTTGCCTTATCTTCCACACAGGTACAACACGAAGAGCGCCTGTACCTGTGAAGTATAGTAGTCTTCACTTTGATACAAGCGCTATCAATCGTCGTCCCTGTGCATCTGTACGCTGTGCATCTCGTTCATCGTTGATAATCTCTGTTTCATAGTTTTGTTATATTGTAGTTCTGCGTTCCGGTTTTGTCAACCCTTATTTTCCGTAATCAATGATCACCACTTCCGCTTTCGTCCCGATCCGCATCGGCGGTCCCCATAGGCCCACGCCGGAGGTGACGATGCTGTACATGTCTCCGACTTTCTTCATCCCGCAGGCATTCTCCCACATCAGTCCGGTGAGAATATTGCCCGGAAAGAGCTGTCCGTCATGCGTATGACCGCCAAGGTCAAGGTCTGCGCCTGCCTCTGCCAGCTCGGTCAGCTCCGACGGCTGGTGGTCGATCACAAAAATCGGCAGCGACTGGTCCAGTCCGGCAAGCAGCTCGGACGGTGTGTCGCGTGTCTCCTGTGTTTTGCGGATCCGGTCGGGATCTTTTCGGCCCGCCAGATAAAAGGCATCATCGATACAGATCACATCATCCTCCAGCAGGTGAATCTTCGCGCGGTCCAGAAACTCACCGAACCGGCGGTCGGCGATGCGCTCCTCCTTCGTCTCAAACGTAAAGCCCGCGAGAATCTTCTCATCGAGATCGTGGTTGCCGTAGCAGGCGTACGTGCCGTACCGGCTCTTTAAGCCCGCCAGAAGATCCGCCACGCGGTCCGGCTCATAGATGGCATCGTACTCATTATCGAAAATATCCCCGGCGATCACCACGAGATCCGGCTCCCCGGCGTTGATTTTTTCCACCATCTCTTCCATCTGATGACTGCCGATGCTGTACCCCAGATGCAGATCTGCGACGAGCGCAATTTTCAGATGGGCATCCTTTTTGCCCGGGACCTCATATCGTGTCGTGTAAATATGGCCCGCCTGCACCATTCCGTGGATGCACATTCCCGTCACAAAAAGGATTGCTCCAAGGCCGACCGCTTTTAGCCCCATCGGGGAATAGAGCCACGTTTTCGCCAGTGCCGTATGCGCGAAAATGAAACGAAGCAGCACCAGAATCGCGGTAAATCCCAGAAAATACAGGTACATGCCGAGCCAGCAGTTGCTGATCACTTTTAAAATCCGGTGAACGGGATCTCTTTTAATCAGAAAGCTCGTCAGCAGGGAAAGTGCGAAAAATGCATACAGCACCAAAATGACACCCAGCACGGCAGGATGGCGGAACAGAGGATGCACCTCTTTCATCCACCGCAGCAGCCAGTAGGCAGTAAATACATTTGCCAGTATGTAGACCGGCGCAAGAAATATTGCAAGCATACGTATGTTTCCTCTCTTTTTCGATTCAAATGCAGGGCAGGAAAAAGCGTGCCGGACGAAAAGTTTCCGGCACGCTTTTTTGCCAGGCATTCATCAGAGTTTTTTCTCTATGATATCAAACAGCTCACGCCTCCGCTTCCGCCAGCGCCAGCCATTCGCAAGTTTGTTATAGAAATAGAACGAATCCACAAGCACCATGTTCAGGCGGCCGATCCGGTCTTTCGTCGTTCCGTTGTAATGCTCGCCGCCGCACTCAATCTGCGGACACGTTTTCACGTAGGCAATCAGATCATCCTCACTTCTGATGGTATCCGGCAGCTCAGTGTACGCTTTTCCGATGCAGTCCAGCCGGTGCGCATCGCTTCCGCCAAAACCAGGCTTATTGAATTTCTCCGCCAGCCGTTTCGCTTTTGCATTTGTCTCCGCGCTCTCGCACGCATTGAAAATCTCGACGAAATCGAACTGTGGAAGAAGGCGGGCAATCCGCTGCTGATATTTTTTCTTCCGCTCATTCGTGCTGATCATGCTCATGAATTTTTCGCCGTATGGATGCGCCGGTCCTAAAATTCCGCCGTACGCATGGACGATCTTGATAAGGATCGATCCCGGCAGGCCGCGCAGCTCCAGAATTTTTAATTTTACGCCAAACGGCATAATCACAAGAATGTGGCCGCAGTCGCACGTATCGTACTCAACACCTTTGAGTACCACAAAATCCTGGTGTGCCCGTCCTTTAATCGCATTTTTCCATTCCCGGTAGCCGTCATAGGAATCGTGGTCGGATACCAGCATTCCTCCAAATCCTTTTCGTTTCAGGGTTCGGATGTACTCTTCAATCATGACCTTTCCATCCATCGAACCTTCTTTTGTATGGCAGTGCATATCAAATTTCATGCAATACGCCTCCTTTTATCTTCCATGTTCAAAAATCATTTCGGAATGGCTCCGCCTTATTTCTATTTTGCTGCGGAACCGACAGTTTGTACTATCTAACCCTATTTTACCACTTTTTCCACAAAAGAAAAAGAAAATTCTTCTGACGATCTGGTAAAATTTCCTTAAGAAAATGTGTTTTAGACAAATTCTGTTCTTTGTCCCTGTTGGAACCGCATTCTTTTTGTTATGATAAAATCATCGATGGATGGATTACGGAGGATTTTTTATGAACTCACAGGATATTACCCGCGCAATCATTGACACAACCGTTGCGCGCGCGATGGCGGAAATGGACGCGGACCCCAAAAGGAGTGTCCGAAAGCTCTGCGACCTCGGCCGCCAGTTTTCCCGCGGCCGCTTTCAAAACCAGATTTTTGCAATTTTCCAGGATCTGCTGCGCAACGATGAAAGTCCCTATTATCAGGCGATTGATTATCTGCTGCGCAACAACGACCCAAAAGCCCTTCGCCAGTTCGGTATCAACCTCGGCTACAACAGTTTTACTTACGGCGCACAGGTCCTGCGCCAGAAACAGAAAGAGCTTTTCTTTGCCATTCCGTGGATGGTACAGCTCCGTCTCGACAGCCGCATCCCGGGAACGTATGGTCCCTCATTTTTTGCTTCTGTCATTGAAACCGGACTGCAGTACGGCATTTACGCCTATCAGCTCCGCTCCCTCGACCATCACGAACAGATGGAGGAATATCTTGCCATCATAAAGCAGCATCCTGCGTGTGCCTTTCTCTGGTTTCTCTCCGATGCACCGCTGACCGGAAAACAGATGGAACTTTTTTCTTCCTGCCCGAATCTGATGGTCTCCCTGCCGCTTGAGGCTGCTTCCACTGCACAGGCATCCGAAACGCTGCGGCGCCAGAAAACACTGTTCGGCATGCATAAAATCTATCATGCATCCGACGTTACCCCGGACAATGCTGTTCTGGCGCAAATCTGCCGACAGATGGCACAGAGTGTATTTTTCTTTCTTCTTGCGGACGATTCCTGTCCGCCGGAAAAGATTCTTGCCGCATCTGATTTTGTCCAGCAGTACCGTTTCACACCGACACAGCCTGTTTTTCCGCTGGAAGTGCAGGAGGATACCCGGAAGATTGAGCAGATCATTACGGCAAGCCCCGCTTTTCTCGAACTTCTGCCGGACCGCACCGCCCGCACATCGGATGCACCGCTCGCCTCCTTTGCGGAGCTTTCTCTGAAAAATATTTTTTACCGCGAGCTTCTTTCGGAATAAAAGAATTCCCGCAAAGCAGAACCTTATGTTCCAGGTTCCACTTTGCGGGAAATTTTTTCTGCTGCGCTGTACAGAACCTCTTTCAGTTCGCCGATAAACACCTCCGGTGCAAGATCGCTTTCCATTGAAAACCAGCGCAGAACCGCCGTCAGGAACGCATCACAGAAAAACGTTACAAACAGTTCTTGATCCTGTACCTGAAACAGATCTTTGACAAAAAAGCCGACCACCGGTTCCAGCATTTCATAAAAGTAATCGCGGAAGCTGTTCTGTCCTTCAATTTTCAGTGCTCCCCGATAAAATGCCCTGTCCTGGTAAAAAATATTGCAGATCGCGACCAGCAGATCCCATTCGTTCTCGAAACTTTTTCCTCCGACATTCGTCAGAAAGTCCACGTAAAAAATCCAGTTGACAAGATCGTATTTGTCCTTGAAATGGTAATAAAAACTTTTCCGATTGAGTCCGCATTCATCGCAGAGATCGGAAATGCTGATTTTGGCAAACGGCTTGCGCGCCATCAGCTTTTTCATTGCTTCTGCCAGATCACTCTTTGTACTGTTGGAATCTGCCATCTCTTTTCTCCCTCTCTTTTTCGACCGTTTGTGCTACTATTCTACACCATCTTTTTCCATTACGCAAGAAAAGCGTACCAGAAAAGGAGCCATTTTTTCTTTTCCGGTACGCTTTTTTGTAATTATTTTGTTTCTTCTTCTTTTTTTCCATCTGCTTCCAATGTGAACCAGAATGCCACGCCGTTGTCGTAGTTCTGGCAGCCGCACTGCTGCTGGAAGGAATCCATGATAGCTTTTACGATGGAAAGTCCGATGCCGCTTCCGCCGTACTCTCTTGTTCTCGCCTTGTCCACTTTAAAGAATTTGACCCAGACTTTGTCGAGGTCCTCCTCCGGGATCGGGTCGCCCGTGTTGAAGACGGTTGTTTTTACGATGTTTCCTTCTTTTTTGCAGGTAATCTCAATCGTATGGTCATAATCCAGATGGTTGAGGGCGTTGGTCAGATAGTTGGTGATGACCTCCTCCACTTTGAACTCGTCGCCCCAGACGTAGAGCGGTTCATCGCAGGCGAAGAGTACCTTTGCCTCTTTCTGGCGGATCAGGATGTCGGAGGACTGCAGTACGCCTTTGATGACGGCGTTCAGGTCGAACCGCTCCATATTAACCTGATCTTCGCCGAATTCCAGCTGATTCAGGTTCAGGAGTTTTTTGACCATCTCGTTCATCTTGGATGCCTCATCGATGATGACGTCGCAGTAGAACTCGCGGCTCTCTTCATCATCGTTGATGTTGTCTTTGAGGCCCTCGGCGTAGCCCTGGATCAGGGCGATCGGGGTTTTCAGTTCATGGGTCACGTTTGAGAGGAACTCACGGCGCATCTCATCGATCTGTGTCTTTTTGTCGATGTCTTTCTGTAGTTCAACGTTGGCGCTTTTCAGTTCGGAAATCGCCTGCTCGAGCTGCTCGGACATCACGTTAAAGTTGTTTCCGAGCTCTCCGATCTCGTCTTTTCCGCCGCTCACGTAGCGGGCATCGAAGTCGAGGGCTGCCATTTTTTTCGATATTTCGGTCAGCTCCTGCACCGGGCGGACAATTTCCCGGGTGATGATCCAGATTACGATCGCACCGATGATGATGATCGGGATGCCGATGAAGATATAAAATTCATTGGAGAGACCGACGGCGTCGGTGATGCTCTCCAGCGGGCATCTTGCAAAGTAGCAGTTTCCATTGTCAAACCAGCCGATAATCTGCAGATACTCGGCATCGGCATGGCTGTCGTAGAATTTCTGGATCTGATAGTTGTCGCCGCTGGCAACGACCTTGGTATTTGCCTGCTCGTTTCCGCTGATCAGGCCGAAGATCAGGGTCTGGAGGCTCTGGCGGTCGGTCGCATTGGAATAGACGAAGCTGCTGAGCTCCGGTCCGGTGATGATGACTTTCAGGTTGTTCGTCGCGCAGAACTGCTCGAAGGTGTCGGGGATATCGTCGCTGTCTCCGCCGGTCTCATTCAGTTTCTGGAAGCTTTCTGCCAGGATGTGTTCTTTATCGCGGATATAAAAGGATCCGAGAAAGAAGTAATTGATCAGACCGATGACGAGCAAGGTGACGGCCATGGTCGCAATGAAGGTGTAGGCGATCCGTTTTTTGACGGAGTGCTTGCGGCCGCGTTTTGGCTTTTTCAGGTGAAAATGGTGTTTTTTTCCGGTCTGCTGTTCCGGTCCGGCTTCTATTGGATTTTCGATTTGTTTTTCTGCTTCACTCATTGTCCGTCCGCCTCGAATTTATAGCCCATGCCCCAGATGGTCTTGATTAAATCGCCTTTGTCGCCCATTTTGCTGCGGAGTTTTTTGACATGGGTGTCGATGGTGCGGGCATCGCCGTAGTAGTCGTAGTTCCAGACGTTGTTCAGGATTTTTTCTCTGGAGAGGGCGATTCCCTGGTTTTCGAGGAAGTAGGTGAGGAGTTCGAATTCTTTGTAGCTTAACTCCATTGGTTTTCCGTCGATGGATGCCATGTGGGCGGCTTTGTCGATGCGGATGCCGCCGGCTTCTAATACGTCGTCTTCTCCAGTTTTGCCGCTGCGGCGCAGGATGGCTTCGACGCGGGCAACGAGGATTTTCGGGGAGAATGGTTTGGAGATGTATTCGTCTACGCCGAGGTCAAAGCCGAGGAGTTCGTCGCGTTCTTCGCTTTTGGCGGTGAGCATGATGATCGGGACTTTGGAGTTCTGGCGGATTTCGCGGCAGACCTGCCAGCCGTCCATTTTGGGCATCATGACGTCGAGGATGATGAGGGCGATGTCTTTCTGGGCGTAGAAGGTGTCTACGGCTTGTTCGCCGTCACCGGCTTCGATGACGTCGTATCCGGCTTTTACTAAGAAATCTTTGACGAGTTTGCGCATGCGGCTTTCGTCGTCTACTACTAGGATTTTTAATTTTTCCATGGCTGAAGGTCTCCTTTATGTGTGACGGACGGAAAACACCCGGCTGCCCGCCCGCTCGTGCTCCGGCGCGGCGCGGTTTCGGAAGCCAAGAGAATCTAAGAGGGCTGATGAATGCTAAAAACAGAAAGAAGCTACGGCAAACTCGCTTCGCTCAGACAATGCCTGCGCTTCTTTCTAACGCATTCAGCAGCCCTCTAAGATTCTTAGGCTTCCTGCAAATGCGCCGTGCCGGAGCACGAGCGGGCGGGCAGTCGGGTGTTTTCCTGATCTCGTTATGTTTTTACTTTTGATATTTTTACTATTTTACTTTAGCATGGGTTTATGTTTTTTGTGTGAAATGAGGTGAGTTTATTTTAACATATATGGAGTGGGATGAAAACTTTTATTTTGAAGAATCGGGATGCATTTTGGCATAGAAAAGCCCCGGGAGTTTGGATTCCCGGGGTGAGTGTTTTGGTTATTCTGGCTGGTCGTAGATGATTCGGTTTTTTTTTCTCGTTTTCTGTGATCCTCTTCTATTTTTTCTTTCCAGCTTCGATCCAGGCGTGCATTGCACCGAACGGTAGTAATTGCTTCTCCGATTACCTCATAGTTCAGTGCTGTTCCTTTTACATCACATTCATACGTTACTGCCCGTTCTTCCTCTATACCGAAGTTTTTTGCTGTTTCCACCGCATCGATGTTTGCTCCCAGAAACAAAAATTCCCAGCCGTAGCGGGTTTTCTGACGCTGGATCATCTGACGGATCTGGTTGCTGTTGTAATGGCGGCTTGCATTTTCCATTCCATCTGTCGTGATAATGAACATCGTGTGGGCCGGCACGTCTTCTGGTCTTGCATATTTATGTATTGTTCCAATATGGTGGATTGCTCCGCCGATGGCGTCAAAAAGTGCTGTGCATCCGCCCACCGTGTAATCATGTTCGCTAATCTGCGGGATTTTCTGGATTTCAATCCGGTCATAAAGGACCTTGGTTTCATCATCAAACAATATGGTCGATACCAATGCTTTTCCTTTTTGTTTTCTCTGTTTGTTGATCATGGCATTGAAGCCGCCGATGGTATCGCGCTCCAGGCCGCCCATGGAACCGCTGCGGTCCAGAATAAAAACGAGTTCTGTAACTTTTTCCGATTTGTTTCCGGTGATTTTTTCTGAAATTGTTTTGTACATCATGAATGCCTCCTGTTCTTTCTTTGTTCTATATATACTCTAAAACAAAGTTAGCTGCAGCTGGTCGCTGAACAGGCGACATTTTTTCAACACAATATTTAAAGTTTTCTATTATACACCAAGAATTTGATTCGTGTACTGGAACAGTACCACATTTAACTGCATGATATCATACTGGTGATCCAGAATTGCCTTCTTTACGATCAAATCAAATTTACTGCTCGGACTGAAGGCCCAGTCGGCACGCGCCATCAGGTCAACAGTCTGCTCCAGGTTCAGTTTCAACGCAATGCACAGGGCCATCACCGTTTTCTTTTTCGGATGATAACCGGCATCACACTGGATTTTGGAAAAGTGTTTTCGATCCAGGTTCGCGGCTTTCCAAATCTCTTTATTCTCCATTCCGGACTGCCCGATCAGTTCAAAGAGCTTCTCATGAAATGTCGGTCCAATTTGATTCAGTTCTTCTTCCAGAGAGCGTTTGGACGGCATTCTTTCTGGCTCTGGCAGCAGGGGTGCTGCGTCAGAAAATACGTCCGCCTGCGTCAGAATTCTGCTTTCGAGACAGCGCCTGTCCTTCTCTTCTCTGGCGTAACGGCTCCGCCTGCTTTTGAATTTATCTTCGGAATACTCGCTTTCGCGATGCTCTTTCACATAATTCGCATCAATGTACGAATCAATCTCCCCAACCATCTGCCTGGAAAGCTGAAATGCTTTTTTATCAAATACGACCAGAATAATCTGCATTTCCTGCGTCATCAGAAATCGGCTGAATACGGAAATGGCAATCTGCAGTGCTCTATCCTTTGGAAAACCATATACACCAGTAGCAATCAATGGAAACGCAATACTCGTACACTCCAGCTCCACTGCTTTTTCCAGCGATTTCGTATAGCAGCTTTCCAGTATCTCAAACTCATGTGCCGTTCCGTATTTCCAGATCGGTCCTACTGTGTGGATGATATACTTTGCAGGGAGATGATATGCTTTCGTTACTGCGGCATCGCCTCTGGCTATTTCACCTATCTTTTTCCGTTCCTCCAGCAATAGTTCGCTCCCGGCGGCCTCATAAATGGCACGGTCGGTGCCGCTTGCGTAAATCGGGTTTGGATTCGCTGTGTTGACGATTGCATCGGCATGGACTTTTGTGATGTCATTTCGGATAATTTTAAACGGCATGGGGAGCACCTTCTTTCGTGGGATTTATGGCTATTTTACATTTTTCCGGGGATAAAATGTCGTATACTCTACACTTTTCCGGGGTTTCCACCGCATAAACTTTACACTTTTCCCGCCCTAATGCATATTTCCTATCCTATTCGGCAATGTCTCGTCTATATTTATAAGTTACAAACAGCATATAACGGTATATTTACCATCCAATCCTGCTCTTTATACTTTAATGTAGAAAAGCGAACTGCCTCTTCTGGCTGGAATTTCTCACAATATGTTTTAAGGCTCTGTGATCGAATATTCTGTTCCGCTTTTACTTCAATCGGTACAATGCTCTTTTCCTTTTGAATCAGAAAATCCTGTTCAAACGTTGCTTTTTCATTTCCATAATAATATGGTGTATAAGGGGTATCTGAAATTAACTGCTGCAGAACGTACTGTTCTGTAAGTGCGCCTTTAAATTCAACAAAAATATCGTTACCCTCTAATATAGATTCTGCTGGCAGTTCACTCATTGCTCCGAGCAGTCCTACATCCAGTACGAATAATTTATATGCATTCATATTTTTATACGCCTTCAGCGGCATATGAGGCTCATTTACCCGGTTGACTTTATATACTAATCCACAATCCAGAAGCCACTGAATTGCTATTTCGAATTCGCTGCTTCTGGCTCCTTTCTTTATCTGTCCAAAGAAAAATTTTTTATTCTCCTTCGCCAGCTGCATTGGAATAGAATCCCATACCATTCGTATTCTTGGGAGAACTTTTGCTTCAATATGCTTTCCAAAATCACCCTCATACTGCCGTACAATATCACTCTGTATCTGTCGTACCTCTGCATAATCTTTGTTCAGCCGAAATGCATCCACAACTGCTGGCATGCCTCCTGTATAATAATAATTTTTTAACCAGAACAAATATTTATCTGCAAAATTGTCAATCAAGTTATAATCTTTTGTTTCCAACGCGCTTTCCAGTCCTTCTTCGTCCATAGCGCACAGGAATTCTCTGAAATTGAATGGATATAAGTCCAGTAAATCTACTTTTCCCACCGGGTAGGATATTCCCTCATGAAGTGCCACACCAAGAAGTGAACCCGCTGCTATTACATGATATTCTGGCGCTTCTTCGCAAAAATATTTCAAAGATTCTAACGCCTTTGGTGCATTTTGAATTTCATCCAGAACAATCAATGTATTTTCTGGGGTAATTGTTACTCCGGACTCAATATTGAGATTCATAATAATGCGTTTTATATCAAAATCTGTATCGAAAACCGCTTGCATTCTCTGATTATTGTAAAAAGAAATGTAGGCGGTTTTTTCATAATATGTCTTACCAAATTCTTTCATTAACCACGTTTTACCAACCTGCCGGGCTCCCATTAAAATCAGTGGTTTTCTGTTACTTTTTTTCTTCCAGTCTAATAGTTTATCCATTGCAAATCGACGCATGCTGACCTTCCTCCATTTCTCTATTTATTATTTCACATTTTTCCCGGGTTATTCTTATCCTAATTTAACATTTTTCCCGACCTAATTCAATATAAAATCAACATTTTTCCCGAGTTAATTTCATGTATATATTACACTTTTCCGGCGTTATAATATTTTCTGCCCACTATTTTATTATCTTACAAAAAGTTTAATACCTGCTCATTCGCAACCCATAGCTTGCCTTATGAGAAGATCGGCAAGAATGAACCTGTTTGCATTGCGGATGAGGTACCGTTTGAGATTCCAGAGAGTTGGGAATGGGTACGTCTCAAAATGATTGCTGTTACCGAACTTGGTAAAACCCTTGATAAAGCAAAGAATCAGGGAGATTACAAACCTTATCTGTGTAGTATAAATGTATATTGGACCGGGATTGACTTATCTACAATTAAAAAAGCTCGTTTTGAAAAAAGTGAATTGTCGAAATATAAGTTTAAGAAGGGTGACCTTCTAATCTGCGAAGGTGGAGATGTCGGTCGAAATGCAATATATTTCCCTTTGCCGCCTCTCCAAGAGCAACAACGCATTGTAGATAAATTTTCCTATCAGTCAAAAAACGGGCAGATCTTCTCTCTGATCTGCCCGTAAATGCTTTTTATTTTCTATTTTGTCTTATTTTTTACCCACTTTCCATTGGCATCCACATAATACTTATTCTGATCTACCCATTCGGATACCGCCATGGTTCCATCTGCTTTTACATAATACGTTCCATCGATCCACTTCGATGTCTGCATTACGCCTTTTTCATCCAGATAATACCACTTTTCACTGACTTTCTGCCAGCCGGTTTTCATCATACCGCTGCTGTCCAGATAATACCATTTTTCTCCAATCTTCTGCCAGTTTGTCTGCATTACACCGTCTTTGTTCAGGTAATACCATGCTCCGCTGATCTTCTGCCAGCCGGTCTGCATCACGCCGTCTTTGTTCAGATAGTACCATTTCCCTTCGAGCTTCTGCCAGCCCGTCAGCATCACGCCGCTGTTATTCAGGTAATACCATTTTCCTCCGAGCTTCTGCCAGCCTTTCTGCATCGCACCACTCTTATTCAGGTAGTACCATTTGCCGCCGTCTTTCTGCCAGCCCGTTTTCATGATACCATCCGAGCCAAACAGATACCAGTTTTTATCCAGCCACTGCCAGCCCGTCAGTTTTGTGCCGTTTTTGTAATAGACCCAGCCATCTGCGGTCTGAGACCAGCCATTCAGCTCAGAGTCCAGATCCATATAATAGTAATTATATCCGTCCTCCTCCGAATACACTTCCATATAAAGTGTACTGCTCTCTATCATAAGTCCCTGCAGTTCTCCACTGATTTCACTGCTGGAAAGTTCATAAAAATTCTCTACATTTCCATTTGCAATCGAATACTGGTATATATTCTGCTCTGTATTGTAATACAGAAAATCACCATTTCTCGCAAGGCTGACATAGTAATACGGCAGATCTGTGTAAAGTTTTTTCTTCGTTCCATCTGACAGCGTGTAACTGTTCAGACTTTCATTCTCGATAAAATATGCTTTTCCGCTCTGGAAATATACCGGTGACTCTACATTTCGCCAGAAAACATTACTGTACTTTGTATTGGTACAGCTGTACGGTTTCGTCTGAAACGTATGACCCAGATTTTCCATTTCATTGGTGCTTCGTAAGAAATACGTGTGTTCCGCTGCACCAAACCGATCTCCTCCATTCCAGGTCGGATCATCAAATGTACAGTCCACATTGTAGTAAGAACCATCAATTTTTATCATGTCCCATGAATGGTTCATAGGATCACTCGCCAGAAAATGTGTCTCAATGCCCAGGTGATTCATAATGTACATATAGGCAAATGCATAGGACTGGCATACACCCGATCCTTCCATCAATACACCGTAACTTGTGTAATTAGAGTAAGAATAATCATACTCTGCATGAGAGACCAGATAATCATGAATGGTGATCGCCTTCTGCTCTTCGCTCATGGAATTATTTACCAGTTTATAAATCGAAGCAAGTTTCCGATCCACATTCTGGAAGACTTCCTGGGTCTCTTCCACCGTGCCAAAAGAATTGTCAATCTCAAGTTCCGTGTAGTAGGTATTTCCATACCATGCACTAATTTTCCATAACTCACTTGGAAAATACGGCGAATATCCATAAAAGTAGCTCAAATCATACGTATCTGTTCGAATATTCAGATCACTGATATCAACCCAGTCTTCTTCTGCCAGCATCGCTGTTTTTACTCTTTCCTCAAGAGTTGTATACAGCTGATAATCGCTTCCTTTGTAATCCGCTCCCCGCGCCTTATACGTCTCAGACTCATTTTCCATCTGCTTCGGTGCATAAGGTTTCAGGTCTCCTGTCGGGTATGTTTTATTTCCTTCCGCAAATGTTTTCTGCGGTGCTGCAAAAACAGCTGTTGCCGTAAGAAACAGCATTGCAGCATATCTGACAATTCTGTTTTTCTTTCCCACTCTCATTCTCTCCTTTTCTGCATCTTTCATCCTAAACTTACTCTTTCAAATGACCGTATTGATCAAACTCATATGAGATCGACGATTAAAATCCCGGTTTTGTAATCGTCGTTCCAAAGGAATTTACCAAACCTTTTCCGGTCATTACACTGACTACATTTTCCGATACCGCCTGTCCGCCCTCAGCCTCCAGAACTTCAGCCAGCATCAGGCTGATTAACACGCCAAGAGCCATGACTTTTAATACTTACTTTTTCATTTTTTACATTGCACCTCCTGTTTTTCTTTTTGCGCTTTCTGATAACTTTATTGTACCATAGAACTCTTTTCTGTGAAATAAAATTTTGGAAAATATTACTTCACCGGAACAGAATCTGCTGCGAAACCTTCTCTTAAGACAACATAATCTTTCTACAGAAAAATACGACGGCCAGCCACCGTCGTATTTTTCGTTATCAAATATTTTTATTTTTCTTCTCTGATCAGTCTGAGTCCGTCTTTTCCCAGCAGATACTCCTTCCCGCACACCTCTCCGATATACTTCCTGTCATGCGAAATGCTAATGATGGCGCCTGGAAATTCGCGGAGCATTTTTCTTATGACCGGTCCCGATAAGGGTGAAAAGTTTCGGGTTGGCTCGTCCAGAATCAGCACATTGGCATTGCCAAGGCTCATTTTCAGAAGCAATACTTTTGCCTTCTGGCCGCCGGACAGTTCGCGGATGGGGTGATCCATCTCGTCTGCCGTGTACTTCAGCGATCCGAGATACGTCCGAATCTTCGTCCTCTCACTCTTCTCCCCGGTGGGATCCAGAAAATCGACCGGCGTCATGGAAAGATCCAGCTGATCCTCGTAATTCTGCGGCATGTAATCTACGCGGAGATCTTCCCGCTCTTTCAGTTCTGCCGCAATCTTTTTCAGCAGCGTCGTTTTACCTGCCCCGTTCGGGCCGACAATGCATATTTTTTCCGGTCCTCTTATCTTTAAGGTGATGTTTTCTGCCAGAATCCGCTCCCCATCTGGCGTTTCCAGTTTCGGAAGCTGATATTCGATGACCGTTTTCCCGGCCGGCATGGCTGCCTCTGCTCCTCCAAGCTGGAAGTAAATCGCTTCCTCCTGCTCCGGCATTTCTGTCATGCGGGCATCCTCTTTTTCGAATCTGCGGTTCATCGCCTTTACGGTATGCATTTTGTCCTTCAGATTTTTCGCCACAGACGGTGCCTGACGGGAACAGTTGTTCAAGGCGTTCTGTACGCTCTGGTATACCCTTCGGTATTTCTCATCGCGCATCGCTTTCTCTCGCCTGTCACTCTGCGCCTTCTGTTCCTGGCGCTCGAAATTCTGCAGCCGCTCTTCTACATACGTCCGATAGGGAAGCTTCGCAATCGTGTATCTCGATTTTGTCTTCCGCATAATCTGTTCGATATGAATCACCATATTTGCCGTATTTTCAATCAGCGTTTCATCGTGCGAAATAAAAACGACGATATGCTCCCATTCGCGGATCAGTTTCTCCAGAAGTTCCAGTGTCGCAAGATCAATATCATTTGACGGCTCATCCAGCAGAAGGACTGTGACATCCTCCATGAGAAGACGCATCATCTGCGCTTTCACCTTCTCGCCGCCGGAGAGCTCACTCATCTGCTGATCCCGGTAGAAAAACTCTTCCGTCAGACCAAATTTTCTTGCCAGCACCGCCAGATCCTTCGGTGTCTGATCCCAGAACTGTTCTTTTTCGTAAAAATATTCATATACTGTTTTCGCTTTCTCCTCCTCCGGAAGTTCCTGCGGCAGATAGCCCAGCCGCTCCTTTCCGATGATGCGCTCGCCTGTGGATTCGATGTAATCTTCCGTCAGTGCGGAATCGTAGATCCACTTCAGAAGTGTAGATTTTCCATTTCCCTCCTCTCCAATGACAACAGCTTTGTCACCGTCATTCAGTACGAGCTGAAAATCTTTAAGGATCACCCGCAGATCTTTTTTATGTGTCAGTGTTAATTTTTTTATCTGCATCATACAGAAGCCCCCTTTGCTCCGGCAGCCTTTTTTCTATTTTTTTACGCAAAACGAGCCTGTCCTGCGTACGCAAAACAGACCCGCAAAAAAATATCCCTGTTCTATTCTCATAAAAAAGGGAAATGATTCAGCGATTCTCGTCTTTAAGCGTACACGAAAAACAGGCCTGTTTTCCAGGCTGTCCGTTCTTTGTGTTTTTCTTAAAGTCGATTATCGCAGAAACATTCCCTCACCTTTACACCAATGGTGCTCTTTCTTTTTATTTTCTGTTCCCTATTATAGGACAACTTACAGATAAATGCAATCCGTTTTTTTACAAATTGAGAAGTTCCTCTGCCAACGCCTGTGCATGCTCCAGATACCAGCCGTCTTCGTCCTCTTCTGCTTCCACAAACTCGATATACTCATTCAGCGTGGCCAGCTTCACATCCAGATTGAACTGTTCGCGTGAAATCTTTGTCTTTAATGCTTCATACATCCGATCCAGAAACAGCTCTTTCTGTGCATTGTTCATGTAGAACGGGAAAGTACTCCGTGTCTCGGTCGCATGTGCCAGGAATCTCGCAATGTCCAGAGAATACGGCATCATGCCGCCGAATCCCCAGTCGATCATGACAAGCTTGTCACCGCCATAGATCGCATTCCACTGCTGGAAATCACCGTTTGACATGGTGCATGGACAGGTCAGCTGGCGGTCCAGAAACATCTGATACGCACGGCGCAGAATCGGGTCATCTGCAACAGACGATGCACGGCGCAGAACGCGCTTCCAGTATTCTACAAACCGCTGTTCCACTTCATTATCCGGTGCTTTGTCCATCGACGTTGTCCAGAAATACTCCTGAATCTTACTTAAGGTTTCTGCTGCTTTTTCGGTTGTCTCGTCCGTCATATCCCGGAGATCATTTCCCTCTACATATTTCAGGCTGATCCATACCGCATCTTCCGCCTGCTGCATACCGACATACTGCGGTACGTTAAACTCTCCTTTTGACAGATATTCTGCATAAATCTGCGCTTCTTTGCTGCCGGTTTTCTTCAGCGTATATTTTCCTGCGTCTGTCTCGATCATATACACATCGTACTCCCGCACTTCATCCTCCGCTTCGCCCCACTGCTCACAGACACGCGAAACCGCTTTCACCGGTTCTCCGATGATTTCAAATGCCATCTTTTTGATTTCATCTGAATCTACTGATTTCTGAAAATTTCCTAATTCCATCTCTTTTGTCAAATCCTTCCCTTTTTCACATTATTCTACTACTATATCACATCTGTGACACTTTTGTCATTCTATCTTTCTGGCTTTTAAAAGCTTTGGAAAGTTTTTTCACAAATAGGGTAGAGGGAGAATAAATTTTCCTCGCCCCTCCCATTGAACCGCACGTACGGGTCTCGTATACGGCTCTACAACTTATATTCCAACTTTAACTAAGTAATAGGATAAGGGATTGAGCAA
>NZ_CDRRUH010000023.1:0-40658 GCF_977045365.1 Fusicatenibacter sp. | reverse complement strand
AAGCTTCCGGCGAACTGCCGGAAAACCGGTAAAGAAGTGAAATAAAATAAGACTGGAGCAAATCTATCTCTATCATACAGGTTTGCTCCAGTTTTGTATAGGTACGGACTATCTACCGTTTACAAAAGAAAAAGCAATGAGGTTCGTCCCCATTGCTTTTTCTTTTTTTATCTTTAAAAATCCTTCTCCATCTCCGCGATCTCCGTTTCACCCAGCACTTCGCACTTCTTATCCCGGATCGCATACACTCTCGTACAGATCCCAAGTACCGTCGGCCGGTGTGTCGTTACAATACAGGTTCGCGGATACGTATCCGTCATAATATTTTTCAGCACCTTCCGCTCTGTCGCCACATCGAGCGCTGAGGTCGCCTCATCCAGCAGCAGAATCGGTGATTTTCGAAGCAGTGCACGTGCAATCGAAAGACGCTGCGCCTGTCCTTCTGAAAATCCGCCGCCGCGTTCTTTTATCATACTCTCAATGCCATCCGGCAGCTTTTCCACAAACTCCCAGGCACATGCCAGTTTTAACGCCTCCACAATCTCTTCATCCGTGGCTTCCGGCTTCACATTGCGCATATTCTCTGCAATCGTTCCGGAAAACATTGTATTTCCCTGCGGCACATAGGAAAACAGCTTTCTTGTGGACGGCGACAGCGTAATCCGCTGTGACCGGTCTTCTCCTGCACCGACCCAGGCTTCTCCCTCCTGTGCACGCAGCAAAGATAAAATCAAACGCAGCATGGTCGTTTTTCCCTCACCGGACGGCCCAACCAGTGCAATGATTTCATGCGGCCATGCCTCCAGCGAAGCTTTCGAAAATACTTCGGTTCCTGTGTGATACGTATAGCTCAGATCTTTCATTTCCAGTCCGATACCGCCGGACTGATACTTTTTCGCAAACTGTTCCACTTCTCCGTCCGCGCTGTAGTCCTCCTGCTGCATCTCCACAATATCCATCAGACGGCCAGCTGAAATGCCAAGTGAAATCGCCGACGGTACAAGGCTCACCAGCGAGTTGACGGAACCGGTCAGCGTACCGGACAAAGACAGGAACATTGTCATCGTACCATAAGATATCGCTCCGCTCCAGACACGGTAAATTCCCCAGCCGTAACAGCTGTAAGAAACGATGTAACTGATCAGGGTCATCAGAATGGAGGTCGCCATCGACATTTTCTGAAAATCGAGGCGCATCTTAATGTATTCCTTCTGCAAGCCTTTCAGGCGGTCCACATAGAAACGAATCATATCGAATGCCTTGATCGTCTGAATATTGGAAAATGCCTCCTGGTTAAAGCCGTACAGCTTCGCACTCATCTGTGCACTCCGCTGGTTATTCTTCGTCATCCGGCGCAGCAGCGGACGCGAAAGCAGCGCACTGAACGGAATGCCGAGCAGCGCAAAGACTGCGAACGTTGGATCGTAATGAACTACGATTGCCAGTGCACTGATAAACTTTACGGTATAAATCACGAGGTTCGGCAGCCAGTTTAAGATGCCGCTTGAAATATTTGATGCATCAGAACTCCAGCGTGTCACCAGGTCACCGGTATGATATGCTGTCAGTGACTCCCAGTCCGTCACCAGAATTTTTGCGAAGATATCGTTCTGAATTTCACGGTCTACTTTCAGATTAATCATCGTGGACGCATAATTAGATGCCTGTGAAATCAATGTGTTTCCAAACGAAAATCCAATCATCATGGCAAACGTCTGCACCAGTTTTCCAGTCTGATGACCCGTGATGATATCGACAAGATCTTTGGAAATCACACTGGATGCCAGAGAGACGCCGGTTCCGAAGATGCCCAGCACCGTATAGAAAATCATGGCTTTCCAGTATCTTCTGGCATACTGACAGATCCACAGAAATTCTTTCCACATCTTCTGCAGCATATCCGCCTGAAGGTACTTTCCTGCTTTCTGCCGAAACTCCGTCATCTTCCTGCCTCCTGCACCTTTTTTTCATCATCCGTAATTTTCTGATGCATAACCTCCGCAGCCGTATCATTTTTCGTGCAGCGCAGGAAATAAACCGGCTTTTCCTCCGCAATTGCTTCGGCAAATTTCAGATTTTTTACCATCAGTTCCGCGGTCCACGGCGGAGAAATCATGCGCTGCATGACGCGGAGCGTTTTCTGTTCTTTTTTCAGAGAGACAATCTCTTCCACTGCCGCTTTTTCCAACAGTATAATACCACCGAGTTCTTTTTTCTCTGTTGTAAAGATCTCCGACGTTCCGCACCATGGAATGCCGTAAACCCAAAAGTGGTTTCCTTCTTTTCCAATCAGGTTCAGATCCCCGTTCAGATACGGTGTGTTAAACAGCTTTTTCCAGAGTGCTGTGTGTGTGGATTTTCCCATACCGGACGGGCCGGAAAACAGCCATGCTTTTTCAAGATACAACAGCGATGCTGAGTGCAGTGCAAACATGCCTTTTCTCTGTGCCAGAAATAAAAATACCGGGCGGATTGCCAGAAAAAGAGAATCCTGCTCCTCCTCTTTCATCGGACGGCGGTAATATATCCGCGCATAACTGCCGTCCTCTTTCATCCAGATTTCATAAATATTTTCCAGTGCATCAAACCGAAGAACGTATCCTTCCTCCCAGGTGCAGACCGTCAAGTCCTTATTTCGGATCAGAAGGGTTCCATTCTGATGACTCTCCGGCATCCGTTCTGCCAGTTCCAATGTGAGATCCGGCATTTTCTTTCCCGAATTATCATCTGCAGAACGAAATGCGCCAAGCTGTTTCGGAATACATCCTTTTGCTCCATACACTGCAATTTCCAGTCCGGCAATTTCCAGCCTGCCTTCACACGTTCCGACGGGGCATCCCAGTTCCCGGCGCACAGCTCCGAACGCGATCAGTTCCTGTACAAAAGCCGCAATATCTTTTGCCAGTTCCTCCTGCCCGCCCTCTGGAATTTCATAATACGCTGCTGTTTTTGCCGCCAGCTCCTCCATCGTCTGCGGCTGCTCCAGTGCCTCCCACAGCACCAGTGCTGTCTCATTCAGCTCCATCCCCCGCTTCTGATCTGCAATTTTCTGTCCATAAGGCAGAAGATGATACGTGTTTCCAATTTTCTGCAGCAGATATCCTTCCTGCCTTCTGATTCTCATTGTTTTCGTTCCTTTCTGTCTTTTCGCTCCGAAAAAGAAATGATATAATAAACATATCTTTTTCAGAACGGAGTTTTTTATCATGTATACTTACGATATTGAACAGCTTTTAAAAGATGGTTCCGCCATCCAGCTGAAACCACAGGGCTACAGTATGTATCCGCTTTTTCATCCCGGACGGGATGAAGCCATCATTGAAGCGTATCCCATTGATCAGCTCCGCCGCGGCGATG
The DNA here is from genome assembly GCF_977045365.1 of Fusicatenibacter sp. NCBI lineage: Bacteria > Bacillati > Bacillota > Clostridia > Lachnospirales > Lachnospiraceae > Fusicatenibacter > Fusicatenibacter sp. The sequence continues at coordinate 37,301 of NZ_CDRRUH010000023.1, read as the reverse complement.
TGATTCTCTACCGCCGCGATCAGGGAATCCTTGTTCTTCACCGGATCTGCCGTATTACTTCTGACGGCTTCTATCTGGTCGGGGACAATCAGACCGAGATCGAAGGACCGCTCCGTCCAGATCAAATCCGTGGAAAGATGACCGGCATTGTACGCGGCGGAAAATCCTTTTCTGTCTCCCATCCGCTTTATCGAGTGCTTTCTTCACTCTGGCTTTTCCTGCGTCCCATCCGTCCGCTGTTCTGGCGTACTGCGGCACTTTTCCGCAAAATTCTGCAAAAAAGTTAAAAATGCCTTTTCTTATCTTCTCATTCCGCGTACCATCCGGACGATGCTCTGAAGTCTCCATCCTCTTCCGAAGAATACGGCATCCAGTGCCAGCGGTACCAGAATGCAGAGAAGAAAGCAGATACAAAACAGCACCATACCGCCGTTTCCATAAACAATTGGGACTACTTTCTGCATCAGTGCAACCTCCGCAGCCATCACTGTAAGGTACTCTCCCAGATCTCTTGCATAGCGCAGGGCTTCTTCCCGCATCTGCAGGAAATCACGGAAAAAGATAATATAACGATAGCAGATCTGCAGCAGGTAGGAAACCAGAGTTCCGAGAAGAACACCTGTCATCCCATATGGTTTCACAAGCGCAAGCGATACAACAAGATTCAGAATCGCACTCGATGCACCAACATTTTTTTCTTTCTCAAACAGGCCTGTTACGCCCATCACCATGTTGAGCGGAAGCCCCATAATTCTCACCATCAGAACCACAATACAAAGTACCGCAGTTCCCCAGCCAAGTTCATAGGACGGCCCGAGCCAGATGTCACGCACAAACGGTGTAATCAGGGAAAACAGTCCCACTGCAACGACAGAAGAAATGCAGAAAAATGCAAACGTAATCTGCCGCAGGATCTCATAGTTTCTGCGGTAATTTTTCTCTGTAAAATAGTCCCCGATGGTTGGCTGAATGGTATTTGCCAGAATCGTAAGAATGTTGATGATCGCCTGTGTGATCATACTGTAGTTTGCGTATCTTCCTACAGTAGCAACTCCAATAAATCCGGAAATAATCAGATTATCCGTACAGTTCAGCATCTTCTCTGAAACTCTGGAGATAAACAGACTTTTCAGATCCTTCATAATCCTGCTGGTAAGGTGCGGCGAGCTTTTCTCTTTTCGCATTTCATGCAGAAACGGATATTTCTTTTCCACATACCAGCTGATCCAGAGATTCAGCAGTACCTCGACTACAATATTAAAGGCAAGCGCTGTCAGATAACGCTGTGTATAGGTAACCAGAAGGATAATCGCCCCATAACTGGTAATATTCAAAATCAGGCCGGCTATACTTGCTATATACTCTTTCTGATCCGCAATCAGGAGCGATTTCCGGTATGTCAGCAGATATGACAGCACCGTTCGAAGCAGCCACATCGCATACAGGGTACGAATGTAGGTGAGAGGATAGCTGTTGTTTTTCATGAACAGATGAATAAACGGCAGCAGTACCATTCCGGCTGCAAAAATGATGACAGCGAAGATATGGTATGCTTTCCGGTAGAGATTCATCAGTGAGGCAATCTCATGCTCATCCTTCCTTGCAATCGCTCCATACAGGTGATAGACAATCGCCGTCGAAATGCCAAGCTCTGTCACAGAAAGAATGTTGATGACGTTGGAAATAACACCATTCATGCCAACCAGTTCTGCGCCCATATACAAATTCATCGCTCTCTGACTGAAAACCCCCAGAATCAGGAGTGCAAACTGCGAAACCATGCTGAAAAAGCTGTTTCGAAATAGATTTTTAATTCGCATGCTGTCCTCCTCCGTCTTTTTTTATCTTTGCTATTTTCTGCTGTTTTCATAGATTTTGCAATCTCGAAATGGTATGATACTGATATTACCTGTTTTTATGAAAGGATATTTATCAAATTTTATGAAAAAAAGACCGCTTTCCCGCATTTTGTTTTTTCTTCTGCTCCTGCTGTTTCTCGTACTGTTTGCGTTCCTTGGCATCCGCACTTTTTATCATGCTGCTTACACACCCGAAACATGTACGGAGACTGTTGAAGAATTATCCAATCCCTATATCGGATTTTATCACATGTATGGATATGTCCCCGGCAGCGATACACTCTCCAATCTTCCCTCCGATGATAATTCTGATCCGGAAGAAGCGCCGGGTCTTGTCATGCTGGAACTGAATCTGCGGCAGTTTTCCAATGAAGATCTCTCTGACCTGGCACTCTCGCAGATTGATACAATTCTGTCCGCCTGGCAGAAACATGGAGCTCAGGTGATTCTGCGTTTTCTTTACGACTGGGATGGCGAAGCCACCGCAACTGAGCCGCAGAATCTCGAACAGATTCTGCGTCATATGGATCAGGCAGCAGACATTGTGAACCGCTACACAGACTGTGTTTTTCTGATGCAGGGTATTTTTGTCGGAAACTGCGGGGAAATGAATAACTCCAACTACATGTCCGATGAAAATTGTACCGTCCTGATGCAGCATCTGTCCAGCGTAATTAACCCATCAATTTTTCTGTCGGTCCGCACCCCGGTGCAGCGGAGAAAAATTCTGGATTCCATGGAACTTCCTTCGGCAGAAACCGCCTTTGACGGCTCTCTTTCTTCCCGGCTCGGTCTTTTTAATGATGGAATGCTGGGAACCGCGAACGACACCGGCACCTACGGGGAGACATCTGCTTCCGCCGATACTTACCGCTCTGCATGGGTGCGCGAAGATGAACTTGCATTTCAGAATACGCTCTGCAATTTTGTCCCGAATGGCGGAGAAGTAATTCTTGATAATCCTTTCAACGACCTTGATCGTGCCATTTCCGATCTGACGCAGATGCATGTTTCCTACTTAAATTCAGAGCATGATCTGGCCGTTCTGAATAAATGGAAAAATACGGTTTATGATGATGAAGCCTCCATTTTTCATGGCATCTCCGGCTATGATTATATCGGCCGTCATCTCGGCTACCGCTACGTAATACGCGGCACCAGCCTGGATCGTTCTTCGTTGACCATTCAGCTGGAAAATGTCGGATTCTCTGTCAATTACCGCAGGATGGATCTGCTGCTTACGCTGGTTTCCGATACCGGAGAAGTTTTGTCTTATCCGCTTTCCGATGACTCCAGATTCTGGACACCGGGAAACAGTACAGAACTTTCCGTTTCACTTCCTTTGCGTGAACTGGAAAAGGGAACTTACACCGTGTATTTTCAGATGACCGATCCATCTCTGCAGCGGGAAATTATGATTGCCAATACGTTTTCCCACAGTGAATACGGATTTCAGCTCGGTACTTTTGAACTGGAAAAGCTGATGTGATACGTTCCCAGCAGCACACGTCCGGATTCCGTCTCCTGGTTGGCAAACAGGATCGGCCGTTGATCCCGCCTGCGGTATAATGCAAGAAACAGTCTTTGCTGTTCCGGTGCCGCAGGCAGTTTTACTGTCTGGCGGAGAATTGTTTTTTCTCCGCTGTTCCAGGATCGCGGGTCCGCGGCAATCTGGATTTTTTCGCCTGATTCCGTTTCGAGATAACAGTCTGTTTCTTCGGTCAGCTCAGCAAAACCGCGGTTTTTCAGCGTGATTTCCACCTGAGTTTTCCACACATCCTTCTCTCCTGCCGGATGCATTTCCACATTTTCCACCACAAAGCGGTAGCCAAGACGTTTTCCAATGGCGTCTGTCCCGGATATGCCGTCCACATTTTCCCGTTTCCATTGTTCCAGAAGCCGCAGATCATATGTGCTGTTCAGATACGAAACATGCATTTTTTCCAGATCTTTGATCGCTTCCGCGGCAGAAATATTCTGTTTTCCGTCCACACTCTGTACTGCCTCGCCGCCGCAGAAATGGCCGCGCATTGCCGTATTCTGCCAGGCGAGCTCTGCTTCACGGCTCTGCGGTTCCTGCCCCGGTGTCTCCATGGCAAAGGTACCGTATGTGCCAAGATCGGTTTCCGATCCGAAAATTCCATCATTATACAGATTCAGATGTTCTTTTTCTTCCTCATTCCAGTCTTTCGTAAGCTCCCGCCACTGGGAGGGTCTGCGCACTGCCAAAGGACATGTGCCGTCAAGTGCATTCAGCATCGTATGGGTCAGTGTCTGGAATCCGCCCGGTGTCAGATACCGGGAGCCATGCATTTCTCCCCAGTTCCCAATCAGGATTCCCTGTACAGCATAGATAACCTCCGAAAATTCCCGGATCACTCCGCCAAGCTGCCGCATATGTTCCTGCACTGTTTTGATGCTGCCCGGCTCGTGCTCCAGTCCTTTTCCCTCCAGATCATAAGCGAACCGAAGGATCATTCCCCTTTTTTTACCCCGGAAAAATACGAGGATTTTTCGAATCCACTCCATTGATTCCTGCGGGATCGCGCCGGATGCAAACGCTCCGATGCCGATCCGCAGAAGCACGAGCTCCTCGTCCTCACAAGTAACATACAATGGCTCGTCTGTTTTTGCCGCATCAAACGTATACAGATGATACCATCCGCAGCCCGGATTTCGCACCGCCATGCTGCATTCCGCAAAATCCGCCAGGCAGAAGGTGAAGTTATCCGTTGTTTGCTGTCCCCTCAGAAGGCTTTTCAGTTTTTCTTTCCACATCTTTTCGTCCTGCTCCCGCATCCATTTTTAAAACCTTACACCGGAAAATTACGGCCAGCACGCTGTAAAACATGCGCATCATATACCAGATGGGTTTCAGTCCGGAGTGCATGCTTTTTCCCGAGGTCCGTATGTGCATGACTGCCGGAATTTCGACCACCTTGAAATCGAGCAGCATCATCTGCGTGATCATATTGGTGTCCGGGTATTTATCATCAAAATGATTATACTGGGAATAGTACAGCACCGCTTTGCGGCTGAGTCCCTGCAGTCCCGTCGTCGGATCTGCGATCCATCTTCCCGTCGCGATATGCAGCATACGCCGAAACAGGTGGAAGGCCAGTTTTTTCGCAAAACCCACATGAAACTCTGCACTTCCATCCATAAAGCGGGAGCCCAGCACGATATCCGGTGTTCTTCCGTCCTCATCTTTTTCTTTCAGTCTTTCATAAATCTTTCGAATATTGCATACATCATGCTGGCCATCCGCATCCATCTGGATCACGTACTGGTACCCACGGCGAATGGCATATTTATAGCCAAGCTGCAGTCCGCTTCCATAACCAAGATTAAAGACATGTGTTACTACCGCATAACCGCGCTGTTTTGCCATCCAGTTTGTGTTATCCGAGGATGCATCATTCATAACCAGTACATCGACAATATCGGAGATCTCCGGCTGTGCCAGCTGGTTCATCACTTTTCCTATGTTTTTTTCTTCGTTGTATGCCGGAATAATCAGCAGTACCTCTTTTTGTCCCATATTTCCCGCCTCATTTCATCAGATCCAGCAGCCGCTGAATGTCCTCTGTCTGTCCGTTCGCTTTCTGTTTTGCTGCCGCAGCAAGCCGATTCTTTTTTTCAGGATCATCAATTAATTCCTCTATCTTTTCTGCAATGCCCTCCGGTGTCAGCGGGCAGAGCAGACCATCAACGCCATCTTCCATCTGCTCCCTGTTTCCGGCGCAGTCCGATGCAATCACAGCACAGCCAAGCATCTGTGCTTCCTGAATGGCAATGCTTTTTCCCTCAAACCGCGTCGCATGCACATAGAGATCGCACTGTGCATAGTAGGGAAATGGATTTTCTTTCATTCCAAGCAGTACAAAATCCGCCTGCAGACCCAGCTCTGCAATTTGTTTTTCGAGTGCTTTCCGCTCGGCCCCCTCGCCGATAATATACCACCGCGCCTGATAACCGGCATCTTTAATCTGTCTCATCGCCTGAACGGCAATATCATACGCTTTCTGATATGCCAGTCTCCCGACCGTCAGAATACGGACACCGTCATAGGAATCTGAAAAACCGCCCGGCTTTTTCGCCTCGCGCTCAATTCTTTCGCTGTCTATTATATTATGGAAAATCTGAACTTTTTTCTCATACTCCGGATAAAATTCCAGAAAATGGCGACGAGTCTCTTTCGAAACAGTGTAAATCACATCCATTTTTTCATAACAACCACGGTCCATTTCCCGTGTATAGCCCGAATCGCCGTAAGCAATATGAACAAATGCAGCTTTTTTCTTTGCATTTACGTGATCTGCAACGTAATATGTCGAACCTCCCTCCAGATAGGCAACTGCCAGATCAAACTTTTCATCAAACCGGTCCGCGCCATCAGAAACCACACGCCAGAGCAGTTTGTCTGGTTGGATTTTTCCCGTCTTTTTCATCACGCACAGATTTTTAATTATGTAAGCAATCTTTTCCCTGGTATGTCCATTTCGGAACAGTGCCGCCAACGATGTAAGCAGCATTTTCTGCCGTCCCGCACTGGAAAGTACAGAATCGGTACAGATTTTCTTATTTTTTACATGAATCTTCTGCGGTACCTTTGAGATCATTTCTCCCTGTCCTAAAAGCACATACAAAGAAATCTCATATTCATCCACATCGAGATAGTTCAGAAGTTCGATGAGTGCTGTCTCTGCTCCTGCCCGTCCAAGTGTATTTATCACAAACAATATTTTTTTCATGTATCTTTTCCGCCTGACTTGTTTTATAACTCTCTGGTGCTCTTTCCCGTCAATTTTTCCAATTCCTGCAAAATCCTTTCATTCTCCTGATTTAAAAGCGAAACCTGTATTGCAAGTTCCTGATTTTTCATAATCAGTGAAGAAATTTGTATCGTCATCTGATAAACACCCCATAATACCAGAAATGCAGTTATAAGAAGCACCACAAGACTTCCAAGACTTAATCGGCGGCTCCATCCGGAAAACTTCGGAACTGCACCGCTTAAAATTGCAGCTATACCAAGCAGTTCCCAGGTAACCGCCAGATTTACTGTCAGTTTCTTTTCCGCATGCAGCACAAATGTGATCGCCATAATTCCAATTCCAACCAGAATAACACAAAACTTTACAATCGCAGCCGTACTCATTTACATTTCCTCCTTCTGTTCCTCTTTGTCTGCTCTCTGGTAAACCATACCGGACGGCCGTTTTCCTTTTCCGCGCCGGATCAGATTGCCGCGGCAGAAAACGTGTGCATCCATATTTTTCTCGACCCAGCGCAGTCTCGCAAACGCCATGCTCCAGCCGGCAAATGCGCCCGCTATGACTCCCGCACCGTACCAGATCACCGGCAGATGTGTCGCAATGATGCTTCCGATCCAGGTAACGAGGCAGAACACAATCGCCGTCAGGATTGCGCCAGTCAGATCGTCGAAATAATACAGAAAAATGATTTCCGCATACATGAGAAACAGAATAAAATATCCAACCGCAAGGGACGGATAAATTTTCAGGGTCATGCCGGAAAATCCTTTTCTTGGTAATAGAATAACACAAATCAGATAAACTACAACAGAAATAATAAACTGAAGGCGCGCAAGTGTCATCAATTCACTGGAAAGCTGGCGGAACATACGCTTCTTCGCATTATCAATATCCGCGCCCCTTCCTCCGATGACCGCCTCGGAATACAGTTTATATTTCTCATGGAAACGCATTTCGACGCGCGCAATGAAAATGATCGACGCGGAAATATTCGTAAACATGGCAAGGCAGGAAGCCATATCGTACGGCTGATTGCAGACGAAAGTCTTCACGAGTTCCATGCGCATGTCGGTTGTCCAGAATACAAAGTTGTGAATATACAGTCCCAGAATATACAGGAAATTCGTAAAAATGAGTTTCCAGTATTTTTTGAAATACTGCAGCACCGGCCAGTAACGGTTGCTGTTTTTAACGAAATACCGACGGATCAGCGCATTTTCCAATGTCGCCGTCACAAAGAACCCGACGGTCAGCGAAAACAGCATACTGCGGGTGGTCTCCCACTTCACAATGAAATGCAGAATCAGAGCAAGAACAAACGCAACTAGCATTCCAAAGAAGAAATACTGTGAGATTCTCTGATAATCCTTACAGATGGAAAGGTAAATCATCGAATAGAAAACCAGTACGAGACTGATGTAGCCGCAAAATCCACAGAACACATACGCAGTCGACACTTTTCCGACGAAATGCTCCCATAGACAGAACGGTATGCCTGCCAGACAGCTTAAACCGATGTTCAGAATCATTCCAATATGGTAACACGGAAGGATATCCTGATACCGCTCCTCGTAAATCACGTCCGACATATAGCGGGACAACACCGCGTTGAATGGTGATGCTGTCAGTAAGGAAAAAATAAAGATATAGAGAATCGTACAGGAGAACAGCTCACGCGTGGCATATCCAACGCTGGAAAACTCAAGCAGATACTCCATTAAGATCAGATTGATGATAATAACCATCATCGGCGCGATTGTTACTACGGTACTGTATAAAAATCCAATCAGGTCTGTCGTAATTGTGTTTTTTTCAAAAATCCGGTTCAGACGAACTCCTATTCCTGCCATGTTTTCTGCCCCTTTCCACTCGTGGTGCTGTATTTATTCGTGTGTTTCCGGCAGTTTTACCGGTTCTTCTTTCCACTCCAGACCCATCTGTTCTGCAAAATCGTGGTAAATATCCCAGTATGTTTTCTGCATATATTCCACGCGGTACTTCTGCATCACGCGGCGGTAACCGATCTCGCCCATTTCAAGACGTCTTTTCTCACTTGCAGCCATATCCAGCATCGCCTGCGCAATTTCTTCAATATTCATGATGTGCGTGACAATTCCAGCCGCACCAAAATCATCGCTTTCACCATAAATTAAGCCATAGCAATTTCCGACATCCGTCGCAATGACCGGCTTATGTGCTGCATAGCTCTCAAGGATCGTCAACGGCTGACCTTCACTGATGCTGGTGAGGATGGTTACATCCATGCGTCCAAGATAATCGCGGATATTAATTCTTCCAGTGAATACCACATCCGCAATTTCCATATCGGACACAAGTTGAAAGCATTCTTCCGCATACTCGCGGTCCTCTTCCCACGGTCCCATGATCCAGAGCTTCAGACGGCTGTCACGTTCTTTTGCAAAGGCGAATGCCTGAATCATCGTTTTCACGTCTTTGATCGGCGTGACACGAAGGACCGCACCGATATTGATCTTGCCCTCATCCTCCTCTGTTTTTTCCGGAATGTTCTGAAGATTTTCCACGCGGATTCCGTTCGGTGTTACCATGGTTTTTTCCACCGGGCATCCAAGTTCAATCTGCAGTTCACGGGCATGCTCAAACAGAGATGTGATCAATGTTCCTTCGTTATAGGCCAGCTTTGACATTTTTCGGAACTGATCGATCCAGATGTTTTTGTAGATTCCTGCAACCCATTTCGCTTTGATCAGTTCTTCCTCTCGCTCACGGGTATAGATTCCATGCTCGGAAATCAGAAGACGGCTGCCGTAGAAATGCTTTGCCATAGCCCCAAGCACGCCGGCATAACCGGTTGCAACGCAGTGATAGAGATCTGCTTTGGGGAGCTCGGTCTGCATTGTAAGGAACAGCGGCAGATAGATCGAGCGCATTGTCCATAAAAAGTCTGAGAATACGATCTGGCTGTATTTCAGATTATAGCAGTCTCTTACGGCATTCAGGAAGTCCTCTCCCATCAAAAGACCGTTCAGAGAAATATTTTCTTTCTGGAACAAATCAAACAGGACATTCCACTCGATATCCTGATCGAGAATCAGGCTTCGAAGCGCCTGGTACTGCTCTTTTTTCAGGCGGTGCCGGTACATTTTCTTGCTTCCGCCCCAGTCTACATCATCAAGATACAGTTCGTAGACGGCAGAGACATTTTTCGGCAGTTCATACGCATACTTTCCGCGCTGTGAACGATTCGCCGCAATCGCAAGAATAATAAATTCCGTTTCCGGAAACAGCTGGATCAGACTGTGCACCCAGCTCGAAACGCCGCCCACCACAAAGGGGTAACAGCCTTCTGCTACAATACAGACTTTCATTTGTTTTTCGCCCCTTTCTCGTAATAATAGCGGTGATCCGCCGCACCAAGTGTGATGGTGACTTCGCTCTTTTCGGCTCGGATCAGCCATGCAGAATCTTCCAGCTGTTCTGCGGTTCCGCCGGTGACCTTCTCGACACTTTCATTGTGTGTCCGGATTACATAATAGGCCGTTTTCTCTGTTCCCGTGGTCTTTAAGGTGATCGTATCATCCTCTCTTTCATCCTCGTAACGGGAGTTCAGAAAAGTACGGATTCTCGAATCACAGTCGGAAACGGTGGTTCCGTCAAAGCCGGAAAATGGCTGCCAGTAGGTTCCAACATTGGAAGCAAATTCTTTCACGATTTTTTCCCAGCGGTCATTCTCTGTTTTCGGATAAATCACTTTGTTCAGATCCAGTTCAACGCTGGCATAGCCGAGTGCACTTTCAATGCTCTTCATTTTCATCCAGGAACGGTACGTAAATTGATCGGTATCTTCTGTGACAATTTTCTGCCGCGTCGTCTGTTTGTCCAGATATCCGACAAGATCGCCCTCTGTATCCTGATCGGTGACTACTGTGCGGACATTCTGCAGAATGGACTGCTGCAGTGCGTTCTGTATTTCTTTCTCACTTAAGTTTCCGCTGTAAAAAGAAGAAAACTGAAAATCGGAAAGATTGTTCTTCATAAATTCCTGATCTTCTGTCAGTTTTTCTTTTAAGACTGTTTCGGATTCTGTAAAACCGGAAAGTCCCATTTCTCCTTTTTCTTCGTTGAGCAGTTTCGCATAATAGTTCAGCAGACTGCCGTCCGGCTCTGCCGGATTGTCATAGTCCAGTTTCGGCGCTGTCATACAGGTAAGGCCAAAGTGGTTTTTTTCGTAAATGGATGCAATCGACGGCCAGATAATATCACGGTTCACGCCTTTCGTTCCGTTTCCGTAGATTTCCTGCATCTCATTCGTATTTTCTTCCGCAAGAGACGGAAAGTTCTGCATAATGAGGTTCTGTGCATTGACAACCGGATAGATCAGATAGTTTCTCGTTTCATAGAGCATTCCCGTCAGCAGTCCCAGTCCGACTTCGTCTTCCATGTAATCTCCGTTTACCACAAACACACTGGCCGTCTCAAAATTTTTTCTCCAGATCACAACAGGATAGTCCTGCGTTTTCAGTGTTTCGTCCTCCGGAAAACCCTTCATATAGGCTTTCGTTCCGTTGGCGAGCTTAAACCACGGAAAAGTGAGTTCCAGATCCTGCATTTTTTCTTCTGCTTTCTTCTCGGCCTGATAAATATTTTCTCCGCCGAGCATCAGATTGTCATACAGATCCAACCCTTTAACGGTTGTCGAATCTTCTCTTACTTCTGTAATTCCAATCAGTTCCCGCAGCTTCTGATTCTTTTTGATTACAGATACATCCGGAAGATTTGCAAACACAACGTGAATGCCCTCGTCAACACAGTCCTGCAGATCCATGACATCCTTTAAGGTGGTCCAGTCAATGCTCTCCGAATTTACGACAATTATTTCCGGCTGTACGGCACCTTTTTTCGCCATGGCCTTGTCGTATTTGCTCATGGATTTGCAGGATACCGCTTCATACTTCATATACCGGCACCACTCAGAGATAACGGCTCCCACAGAGCTGTCCATATCATTTCCAATATAGACCATCTTTCCTCTGCTGCCCTCCACGTTTACTTCCCCGGAAGTATCTTCTGCACCAAAGACGTTGCTGTTGTCTTCCAGTTCTTCTTTCTCAGCCGCATACGCATTCCTTTCATAATGGTTCAGCTTTTCCTTCGCCAGATTCAGCCCCTGAAACAAAAAGAGGACGATTGCCATAATCATTGTAATTGCTGCAAAGTTTCTGCGGGAAACCATAGTTACTCCTCCTTGTTCTCCGTTTTCGGCATCGGGTTATTGTAGCCGTAATCAATCGCAAGATTGTAAGGACTGTTGACATTCTGATTAAGCCGATAGCAGACAAAGCTGTCGGACTCATAATAAACTTCCATTTCATCCGGATACAGTTCTTTGAATTTCTGTGCCCAGTAGTAGATGTGGCTCATGGTGATCCAGCGGGATTCCTGTGTATAAGGAAGAATTCCGGAACTCCATGGAACTGGTTCTTCTGCTCCTTCTTTGGTTACTTCCTCATGACCCGTGACTCCATCCACATCCACCGGAATTTTTTCGATAAAGAAATAGACATTCTGCGTCGGAATAATAATTTCCGTATTGTTCTCCAGATTCTTCATTTCCCGCAGGAGTGTGATGATCTCATAGTGATAACCATAAAACTCTATCATTTGAAATTCATCATTGGCCGAACAGATTGTCCAGGTAAAATCTTTATTTTCCCGCAAAATGTTGGTCAGGCAGGTCATGGCTCCGTTATCTTCCAGTGCTCCGACTTTGATCGGTTCTCTTATGAGATCCTGCGATAAAACGCCTGTTACGGCCATCGCAAGTGCCAAAATGGAAGCCGCATTGCTGATCCATCGGTTCTTCCACCAGCGCACTGCCAGATACAGAACCGCATCCACGCCCAACGCCCAGGCAAAACAAACGGAATAGCAGAGAAAAATACCGCAGCGGTTGGCATCCATCAACGCCGGAAGATGAAGCAGTGAGGCACACTGCAGAGAGCACATACTAAGCAGATAAACTGACGCAGAAAGAATGGATCCCGCAAAATCATTTTCCCGCAATACCAGCATCAAAATCCCAAGAACCATTAAAGCAAGAATACTTCCCAATGTAATCTCTACAATATATGGTTTTACGTTCATGACATTAATTCGAATACTGCTTCGAATTGCCGTCAGTTTTTCCTTCAATTTCTCCGACAGCGGTTTCTGCTGTTCCTGCAATTGTCTCTCCGCTTCTTTTCGCAGTTCTTCTACCTGTGACTCGCTGAGTGCAGAACTGTTTGTGTCTTCCCCTGCTGTGCTGCCTGAAAGAGTATCTGACGCATCCGATGTTCCCCCGCTGCCTCCCATTTCACTATCTGCAGAAACGCTGGACGCATCTACCTGAGACGATATGCTCTCTGTGTCCGCATCTTCATCTTTTCCGCCTGTGATAACGCTCATGCCCCAGTACAGCGATCCCTGCAGACCCTTTCCCATGGCAACGCCGGCCGCCATCGGCAGAACAGAAATCAGAACGCTTAGAATTCCCGTAACCATGATTCTCCGGAAGTATTTCCATCTGACAAACCGAAAACAGAAGCCGGCAGCAACGCCGATGCAGAACAGTCCGGCAACCATGGTACTGTAAAAATGAATCGTCAGGGTCAGCGAAAATCCAATTGCAAACTGCACCAGATACCAGCTGCAGTTTTTGTCCAGTTCTTTTTTCTCCTCCTCCGGCGCTTTCTGTTCTTTGGCAAATTCCTGAAAGAAACGGATTGCCATACAAACGGAAGTCAGAATAAAAATCATACTGAATTCCTGCGGAAGCGCACTCTCAAAGCGTGCATACGTATTCCGGTTGAAGATATCCATCACATAAAACAGCACCCCCAGATACGGCGTAAATCTCCCCTTACACACCATCTTCAGTGCCGCAACCAGTGCCAGATATACAAAGTACGTCTGCACCACGCCGAAAATCCGCAGCAGCACATACGTCTTAATTCCAAACACCACATGAAGATAATAAATCACAATGTGGAATCCATACGGATACACGCCCGCAGCCCAGATATTGTTCCGGTCAAGTTCATTGATCCAGTAGTTGTGTACCGGGATATCACTCGCCTTGTAGCCGAACACTTTCACCATATTCGGCCCGTACACATACGTAACCGCGGCAATCGCAAATCCCAGCACCGCCAGTTCCGGCAGCACATTCATCCACTGCCTCCGTCTGCCACGGAAACACCGCTCGTAAATCATCCTCCGGATCTGCACCAGCGAGGTCTTCTTTCCCCGCTCCCCGCTCAGCAGCCGTTCGATCAGCACCAGCAGGCTTTCAACCGCCCCCGGAACCAGGCTTCTTCTCTTCCAGATCCAGACCCCAAGAAACGGTCCCGCAGTTCCGAGGATCAGCGTCACGCGATTGCTGATATGCAGAAACTGCAGCAGATACACCAGATAAATGATATAAAAATTCCCCGCAAAAAAATATCCGGTGATCTGTTCCGCAACGGAAAACCGGCGGAACCGCTTCCGGAGTATCAGCCAGGGGAGAAACAGGGTTACGATGCCATACGCAGCAACAATTTCCAGAAATTGTAAAATTGTCAGCCATTTCATTGACATCGGCCTGCTCCTCCTTTCTTAACAGTTTCAAAATTCTTCAGCTGAAAATACGTATCAGCTCCAGTGTTTCATTATCAATGATGACATCAGAGTGTTTCAGTTCATCCAGCACCTGAAAGAACTTTTCCCGCTCTCCCATCGTAAAATACAGTTTTAACCGGCATGTATACGCCGCCAGTGTGTTTCCATGCTGCTGTGCCAGTCTCTCGCACCATTTTTCGGTTTCCGGAAATTTCTTCAGATCCAGCAGTTTGATGCAGAGTCCTTCATACCGGTCGGCTGACAGCCGTGCACAGTTTTTCTGGTACAGCGACTCCGCCGCCTCTTCCAGCATATTGACATACTTCGTCTGCTCCAGCGTCGTAAAGATTTTCTGACTTAAAACACGGTTCATATAGTCGATCAGCATCTCTTCATAATCGGTCTCTGTCTCGGATTCCTGCTGCATCTGCGTGTACATTTTCTGTACATTGGCACGGAAACCGTTCAGCTCATCGCGGAGCACCGATGCGGCATAGTGGGATGTCTCGGAATCCTCGCTGTTCAGCGCCATCGTGATGGATTCCAGCGATTCCTGCATATCGCCGCGGATGACGTTCAGCATCAGCATCCGCAGATTCCGCTTATCGCTGACGGCAAGCGCCTCCTCGAGCGGCGCCATGTTGCGCTCCCGCTCCTCGTCTGCTTTCAGATGCGTCTGCACGCGGTCCTTGCTGAAAATAACGTCTTCCAGATCGACCGCCTGGCGGAAGACGGTTTTATAAAGCAGAAAACTGCACAGGAAAAATGCCGGGCCGACGACCGGACAGAGAACCATGACGATAAAACGGATGAAAAAGGCTCTCCGGTTATCGTACTGAATCTCCTCACCCTGCTCCCGTTTCAGATCGCACGCCGGAACGTACACGAAAATCCCGACCAGCAGATAGACGAGCGCAATCAGGGCATT
Source organism: Fusicatenibacter sp. (assembly GCF_977045365.1). Classification (NCBI taxonomy): domain Bacteria; kingdom Bacillati; phylum Bacillota; class Clostridia; order Lachnospirales; family Lachnospiraceae; genus Fusicatenibacter; species Fusicatenibacter sp. The sequence goes on along the minus strand of NZ_CDRRUH010000023.1, from coordinate 22,116 downwards.
GACGATCCACAGGATCACGAACGCCAGCGTTTCATGACTCATTGCGCTGCCACCTCCCCGTCTACAATCGTGCTTTCATAGCCTTCCTCTGCAAAACGGGAGATAACACCCCTTGCATTCTGCTCATCGGCGTTGGAGAGCAGCACGTACAATCCGCCTTCGAGCAGGCCGACGTAATCGGTCTGACGCAGTTTCTTTTCAAGAATTTCGGCCGCTTCCTTGTAATTCTCCTCACCGCACGTAACCTGCACCAGCGAGCACTCGGTCAGGCCGTTCCGCTTCGCATCAAAGAATGCATTGACCAGCTGGGTAAATGCATCCTTCTCAAGAATACTGCTGTTTTCCAGATAGCGTCGCTCATGCAGCGCTTCCAGATAACGGTTCGCACGGACAACGGCATTCTGGATCAGATAGCTGATGACGGTCAGACGGTTGGATTCCGCAAGGTTCATACGGTCCCACGGAAGACCCCACAGCATCAGGATGATCTGCATTTCATCCTCCGCATAAACGGCCTGTGCCATCAGCGGATAGCGGTCATCCATAGTTTTGTTGATATAAACGCAGTGCTCCTTCAGATCCTCGTACATATCCTCCATCTCCGGATAGCGGATGGAATTTCCCAGTTTCCGCGCCGTCGGCGATGTGAACGAAAAAAGACGCGCATATGTCCGGTTGGCGACGGTGTAGACCGCCACGTCCTCGGTGTTCATCAGTCTCGAAATCATTTGGGCCGCGTAGAAAAGCACCTCGTAGGCACCGTAGCGGTCGAGCGACGATGTGATTTCATAAATTTTTCCAAGGCTGTCCTTCTGGTTGACGAGCTGAAGTTCAAAAATCTGTTTCATCCGCACGTTGCTGTCATTGATCTCGGTCATATCGCCGAGCTGTCCGTGCAGATAGCCGATCTCTTCCTCATCATCCTTTTTGATGTGGCCGATCTGGTCACGCATATAACCGACCACCATTCCGAGGATGAAAAGCTGCGCCATCCAGATATAGGTGCTGTAGTCCATCAGCACTTCCAGACCGCTCTGGTGGTACATCTGCCGGAAACAGTAGCCAGCGGTTGCAAGCAGGGCCGAGAAAATCGCCTGCTGCTGGCCGTACACGATCGCGAACAGCAGTACATAGAGAAGATACGCATCCAGTTTTGAGAAATACTGGCTGCCGACCGCACGGTTGTTGATCATGAAAAACGGGATAAAGCAGATCAGGTTCTCGATATACGGGATCAGCATGATGAAAATCCGGCGCAGCAGCTGCACGACACGGTTGCCCCATCCGGCGCCTGTGTCTTCTCTCTGCAGGAACGAACTGCTGTATTTGCGCATGTACGTTACAACAGCTTTGACGCCTTCTTCATACGGAACGAAAATTTTCCCGTCAAATTCCTGCTGATACCGGCTTCCATCCAGTGCCAGGCGGAATCCCTCGCCGACCGTGTCATCACGGATCTCCACACCTTCGCCTGCGTTCTGCTGAATCAGTTTCGCCAGATCCATCTGTGTGATGACTTCTCCCGATGTGATGTGGTACAGCGGATACTTCGGGTGTTCCTCCATCATCACGCGGTACGCAAATTCGACGGCGTCGTTCTGGTAGATCATCGAAAACGTGTTGCGGCTGTTGGCTGCAATCTGATTTGTTTTCAGCATCTCCAGCGTCATCTGGAAACACGGATTGTTGTCTGCTTTTCCTTTCCGCGGAGTATCATACAGATGATCAAACCGCAGAATCCGTGTGTCCATCTCTCTCGTGTCGCGGTAGCTCTTGCAGATATTTTCGCCCTGCAGGATCGCCATCGCCTGAAAGCTTTTGGCGGATGCCGGTTCTGTCTCGTGAATATCCTCCATATAGGACCGGCCGTAAACTGCCTCGGAGGACAGGTAGACGAATCGTCCTTTGGGATTGAATGCGTAAGCGGACAGAAGATTGGTCAGATCCGCCGTGAAACGGACAGACTCTCTTCTTGCATCGCTCCAGTCATAGTTGGTATCATAGGCTCCGAGAAAAATCACAAGATCCGGGTTTACGTTTGAAAAGATTTCGCGGACGCTCTCGCTGTCGTACGGGAAATTGTACCGTTCAAATACGCGGCGGTACTTTCCTCTTCCATCCCGCTTTCCCGTAAGCAGATATGTTTTATGTCCGTCTTTTTCCATTTTGGTGATCAGGGCATCCATCAGTCTGCTCTCGCCACCGACCAAAAACACTACCATACTTTATCCTCTTCGTTTTCGTAGATTCCTCACTCCAGGATCCCGCAGTTCCGAAATGTTTTCAGCACCGCGCTGACATCCTCCTGCACTTCCTCCGCCGGCACATCGTAGGCTTTTCCAAGCCGCTCCGCAATCTCCTCTGCGGATGCGGCATCGCCGGTCTGCTCGTAAATAAAAGCAGCAGTTTCGCTTAGTGTGAGTACCTGATTCATTTCTTCTGTCGTCGCCCCATATGGAACCAGAACATATTCGTCTGCAAGCTGTCTGAGTACAAAATCACCTTTTCTGGTCATTTTTATCTCCATTCACTTAAGTTTTGCTTTTCTTCCTGACGGCAGGAAAAAGCAATTATACTAATAGTTTTATTATAGCTCTAACCTGTTGCATTGTAAACTTTATTTTATTTTTTATTGATATCTGTAATAAAGTTTTATTTATTTTCCATTTTATGGTATACTAAACCATATCAAACTTTTTCCCAAAAGGAGTCTCTTATGCAGCCACTTGATACCGTTTATTTACAGATTTTGAAAAATTTATGCACGGATTCGTCCGATCCGGTTCCGCTTACCGGGGTGGATCCGTCCGCTTTATACCGTCTGGCAGAAAAACACTGTTCGCTTCCGTTTCTTCTGCCGTATTTTGAACAGCAGCCGCAGTTTTCTGCCCTCAAACAGCAGACAAAGCAGATGCTGCTCTCCTATTATCAGCTCGAACATTTTACACGCCTTACTTTTTCATTCCTTCTTGCAGAGAACACTCCGTGTTTTCTCTTAAAGGGCATCAGCCTCGCCGCCAATTATCCGGTTCCCGAATACCGGAAACTGGGGGATCTGGATCTTTATATTCCGGAAAAGGATGCGTTTTCCCGCGCCTGCCGGATTCTCGAGGAGCACGGCTACGTTGAGGAGCCAGAAGACAGCGATCATCATGTCACCTACCGTTATACGTTTCCGGAGACCGGCCGCTCATTTACGCTGGAACTTCATTACCGCATCGTCGGCATCTATCAGTTTGCCCGGGCGAATGAGCTGGTAGACGAGATTTTCTCTGCCGATCACCTGAAACCGGCTTTCGCGGAATTCTACGGCCAGACGTATCCGGTGCTGCCGCCGACGGAAAATGTTTTTTACATGCTGCATCACATGCTGAAGCACTACCTCTACAGCGGCTTCGGCAGCCGGCTGCTCTGTGATTTTACGCTGTATCTGAAAAAATATGCATCCGAAGTTGATTTCGAAAAAATCCACTTCTGGTGCAGGGAATCGAAAATTTTTCACCTTTATGAGCTGATTCTGGAATCCTGCCGTATTTTTTTCGGTCTTTCTGCTTCCATTGACCCGCAGGTCCGCTGTTCTGCCGCCGACTGTGCTGTCTTTCTGGAGAAAATCCTCGCGGACGGTGATTTCGGCAGTGACACAGAACGAAAAATCGTCAGCAGCGGCTCCTACCAGCACACCGGTGTCCGTGCATGGTTCCACGAAGGCCATATTCAGATGAAGCTACGGTTTCCAAAGCTTTACAAATGCATCCTCCTCTGGCCGGTGCTGTGGGGCATCACGTTTTTCTGTTTTCTTTCCAACACATACCGTGTCCGCCGCACCACGCTGCGGCAGACACTGGCAGACTTCCGGGCGGATAATCAGAAAACCAAGCTTCTGAAAATTTTTGATAATAACGATGCTTCCTGAACATCTTCCAAAACAAAACAGAAAAAGAGTAAACGAACGTCTCCCCTTGTCCGCTTACTCTTTTTCTATTGAATCCATCTATCTATAGGAATGCATTTTCCCTCCGCCTATCCCCTTGCGAAGGTTCCATGCTTATTTTTTAATAAAAGTGCTGATATCCAATCTGGATTCCGCTGCCGTAGCCGCTGTTGAAATACAGGCATCCGCCAACCGGACTCTCTCCTGCAAGTGCCGCCTGTGCAGCTGCGTAACAGTCACTTCTTGCTCCGCGCGCCAGCACGCTCTGGAATGTTCCGGTCGCAACCGGTGTGAACTGTCCGCTCTGATAAATAACGCCGGAAATGCTGTTCGGGAAAGAACCGCTGTTGACACGGTTTACCACAACTGCTCCAACGGCCACCATTCCGGTATAACTCTCGCCGCCTGCCTCGCATTCGATCAGTGCCGCAAGCATGGCCACATCATTGCTGTCTGCGGAAATGACAGAGGAACTGCCTGCTGATACTGTCTGTGATGCCTGATACTCTTCCATCGAAACGGCGCCTTTCAGCTCTTCGGAAAGCGTCACATAATCAGCATGAACGTATGCGCTGCTTCCGCTGTACTGGATCTGATACCAGTCAGCCTCTTCGCCGAATACGCTGACCTCACCATTCTGTGTCAGTGTTCCAATCTGCGCGGAATCTGTGGATGCTGCCTCACGGACACGAAGGCTGTCCGCCTGAACAACTCCGGTGATACCGCACATATTGCGGTAATGTGCTTTTGCCTCTTCCCCAAATACCAGATATTCATTCTTTATGTAGCCTTCTACACCATTGGAAGAGATCTTGCTCCACTCGTCTCCTTTTTCTGTTACGGTAACCGCATAGCCCGGCATCAGAACTCCGACGATCTCGGAATCTGCGTTTGCCTCGCTGCGGATGTTGGCATATCCTTCTACGTTTGCTGCAGCCATTGTGCTCCAGTCTGTTTTATTTAAAATAGTTTCCTCATTTGTCTCTGCTTTTACGGGTGCAGCCATGATGACAGTCAGTGTGAGCACGCTCCCCAGGATGCCCGGCACATAACTTTTTTTGAATGTCATACTTACCTCCTGAATAATTATTACGTTTTTGTTACATCTTGTTACGAACCGATTCTACCAGTGTTACATCTTTTTGTCAACTGGAACATTTCGACAACATTCCTGTCTTTTTCCATCGTTTTTTTCATAGAACCCACAATTTTTCACCACTTTTCCGCTTTTTTGACGAATTGGATCGGTTTTTATTCCCACTTTTTCTTTTGCAGAAGACCTGCCCGGAATGCTTTTCCGTGTCTTGTTTTCTTCTTTTTATTTTGTTTTCGTTTCACATTCTGTCCCTTTTTTCGTCTTTTCCAGCAAATATTTTTTAAGAAATTGTGACAGTTCTTTTTCTATTTTTCGACATGCATTACAAACCTTTTCCACTTTTGACGCATTTTCAAATTTTCTTTTAACTTTTTATTTTTACATGATATTTCTTTCTATATGTGGTATAATCTTTAAAAAGAAAGAAAATTTATATTATACTAATTATTTTTCTTTCAATTTGTACGTGAAACTTATCGCATGGAAATAAAACAGACCGACATCGAAAAACGATCAGGCGAAAGGAGGATGTCATATGTTACGCAGCACACAGACAACGAAAAAACACACAGGAAATTTGATTCTGAGATTCGGAATGGCAGGCCTCCTGGCGGCCGGATTATTTTTTTCCGCTCCGTATTCGGCAGCAGCAGAGACAGTTCCAAGTGCAGAAAATACAGACGCTGGTGAAATTACCATTCACTTCACCCATTACGATGCACAGAACCTGGAATTCTATCTGAACACCGATCAGGCAGCTCTTGCTTTTACCGATGCTACCCTGACATTTCAGGATTCCACAATGGATGCGCCGGTCACCATGTCATATCTTTCCGATGATGGTTCCTATGTCCTGTATCAGAACAGCGAACCGGTCGAGGAAGTAAACGGAACATTCTCCGTATCGATGGTTACAGAACCTGGCTACACACTGGATATGGATCAGATTTCCTTCTATGTTAATGGACAGGCCGTTTCCAATGGCGGTTCCGTTGTGATTACGGATTCTTCGGCGGCGATGACTTCTCTTGTTTACTGTACCGCAATCCCGGAAACACCGGCAGCTGACCCGGAGCCATCTCTTCCGGAAGAGCCATCTGCACCGGAAGTTCCGGAAGAACCGGCCGCTCCAGAACCATCCGTTCCGGAACAGCCATCCGCACCGGCAGAAACCCCGACCGCGGTACAGCCATCTGCTTCGGAACAGCCGGCACAGGAAAATATTCTTCCGGAAACCGCAGCTCCTGCATCCAAAACCGCACCGGAACAGGTTCCTGCATCCGAACCGATCGCAGCAGAACCGATTGCCAGCGCAGTTGTTACAGAAGACGAAGAAGTTGATCTTTCCACCATTCACCCGGAAGTTACCGCATCCGCTGTTACTTCTTCCAGCCAGCTTCCAGCCGCAACACAGATTGTACCATCTGTCAGAACAACAGACCCGGATGCACAGATTCTTACTTCGGAAACTGCTGCTCTTGAAAATGCTGCACAGGCCGAGAATACACAGACTGCACACACAGGAATCGGCTCCTGGTTCCATCAGCGGACAAATCAGATCCTCGCAGTCATGATCGCTGTGATCCTGCTTCTGATCCTGATCGAATCACTTCTGACACTGAAGGATTCCATGAATCAGAAAAGATCGCATCGCTTCTATTAAAAATAAGGTCCATAATAAAAAATAAGCATACAAAAAGAAGGAACGTATCTCACGAAACATGGGATACGTTCCTTCTCTTATATTATTTTTTATCCTCTTTTTTTCGCAGCCGCTTTCTGAATCTCACAGAAATCGTGCAGCGCCTGACGGCCGATTTTTACGATTTTACGGATGTTGATGGAATTTGTTCCGCCCTGACGCGGCTTGAAGCTGATCGGGATGAAACGGATTTTACGGTGAAAATACGCTCCGAAGGCAGTCAGCAGTGCGTTCGGCAGATTGTAGTTTTCCGGCATCAGCGGCAGATACTCGGCCACGTAGTCTGCTTTCATCAGACGGAACGGGGCATTTGCATCCGGCACGGATACGTGGAAACAGGTCCAGAGCACCGCGCACAGCACTTTTTCCACGACAGCGCGGGAAAAGCCGTCGCCGCGGCTTGTGCGGTTTCCGAAAATGGCGTCGTAGCCCTCGCGGATCTGCCAGAACTTTTCGAACTCCGCCGGATCGGTCTGACCATCGGAATCGGTCTGGAAGATATAGTCCGCACCATTTTCAAGTGCATAGCGGTAGCCGTACAGAACGGTGGAACCGTGGCCGCCGTTTGGCTTCGTCAGCACGGTGAGCAACGGGCGGGTTTCGCACTCTGCTGAAGCAATTTCATACGTATCATCGCGGCTTCCGTCGTTGATGATCACAAGACGGGACGCACCGCCGCCGTTATGCTTCTCCACGACGGGATACCATTCCCCGATCGTTCTTTTGATATTTTCCGACTCATTATAGGCTGGTATTACAATATATAAGGTATCCATTGGTATTCTCCTTGCATTTCCTTCCATCCATTATACAGGATTTCTTTTCATTGCGAAAGATGCGCTCATGGAGAAAATTTCCCGGTACCGTTCGTTTGTTATTCTTCCCACAGTTTCTGCGGATAACGGCCCTCGTCTTTTAATTTCTGCAGTGCTGCCATGACATTTTCTTTGTCCTCTTTGTACGTTACGCCGTACCAGTTATCATAGGAGCGGAGTACGGTGACTTCCGCTTTTTTCTCCTGCAGCAGTTCATCGACAACGAACGGCAGGAAGTATTCGCCTTTTAACGGGTTGGTTTTGTATACATCCTCGAGGAACGGCAGGAAGCGGCGTTTCAGCTCGATCAGGATACTCGGTGTGAAGCCCCAGAGGTTCATGGAAACGATGGTTCCCTGCGGCAGTCCGGTCCAGGTTGCGCCGTCATCCTCGGTGTATTCGGCCTGTCCGCCGTGGTTTTCGATTCTTGTGCGCTCATGAATGCCGACAAGGTGGTTCTGGTCGTCTGCGGTGCAGATGCCGCGGGCTACGTGGCCATTGTCGGTCAGGGTTTTGTACAGGTCGTAGGCAACCATCGCGTACTGATAGGCCGCGCCATCCTGCTCGGTTGTCAGCTGGCGGTAGATCTCCTCGAATGCCGTTCTTCCATAATAATCATCGGAATTGATGACCGCGAACGGTGCGCCGTCGATGGCTTCTGCCGCACAGAGAATCGCATGACCGGTTCCCCACGGTTTGACGCGGCCTTCCGGCACTTCGTAGCCTTTCGGGAGAACGTCGAGTTCCTGGTAAACATACTCTACATCCATGTATTTCTCAATTCGCTTGCCGATGCCCTCGCGGAATGCCTCGTCGATGGCTTTTTTGATGATAAAGATGACTTTCTCAAAGCCTGCCTGTTTTGCATCATAAATGGAAAAGTCGATAATCATATTTCCGTACGGGTCAACCGGATCAATCTGTTTTAATCCGCCGTAACGGCTTCCCATTCCTGCTGCCATGATGACTAATACTGGTTTTTTGCTCATGATGTTCTCTCCTTTTTATTCTCCAAAATAAGCTTTTAATCTCTCCGCAAAGTCTGCCGGGATTTCTCTTTCAAATGGAAATGGTTCTGCATCCGCCAGATACTCGGCGATTTCGCCCAGGACACCGGCGCTCCGGTTCAGTGACCAGGCGGAGATCCAGTCGATCGTATCGTGGCAGGTGTGCATGCCGAAACCATCGCGGTTCAGAGTCATCGCCGGGATGCCCTTCCATGCGAAGGTGTTGGAATCGCTGCTCCAGATGTTGTTGATGAGCGATACGCCTTTGTCCGCCTGTTTTAAGTGCTCCATGATCGCGTCGCATGCCTCTTTCGTTGCTGCCACGCCAAGCACGGTTCCGCCGATGGCCTGTCCGGCGAGGTCGACGTTCATGTTGAAGCGGTGCTGCGTGAGCTTGTCTTCATGCGCTTTCACATACGCCCGGCTTCCGCAGAGACCCAGCTCCTCCGCGCCGAACCAGATGCATTCCAGTGTCCGTTTCGGGCGGTTTTCGGCGAAGTAGTGTGCCAGCTCCATGATGATCGCTGCGCCCGCCATGTTGTCGTATGCACCAGGTCCCTGCGGAACGGAATCGTAATGAGCCGTCAGCGTCAGGATTTCCTCTGGCTGCCCGGTTCCCGGGATGCGCAGGATGATATTTTTCGACGTTCTCCTGATTTTTTTCTGCTGTAAAACGAGGCGTGCACGGCTCGCTCCCCGTTCTACCAGTTCCATCGCATCAAGATAATGAATGACGGCGCACGGCAGTTTCGGATTTTTTACACCGCGCAGGGTGCGGTAGTCCGGCAGACGGTCCTCGTCTTTGTCCAGCGGCGTTCCGGTCAGGATCAGAAATCCGACGGCTCCTGCTTTTTCCAGTTTTTCATAGTTTTCTGCATTGGCACCGCCGTTGATCAGGACGATTTTCCCTTCTGCATGGGAAAGGCTGACCGGGTCGCCGTTTTCTACGTAGAGGAATGGTGCCTCCACGCCTTCCGGAGCGGTATTGGCTGCCGCGAAACAGCCGCGGACGGTGTATGTTTTCTCATATGGCTCTGTGACCGTAAAGACAGCTTCGTCAACCTGCCATGTCTCAATCTCGAACGGCTCGCGGCGGATCTGTAATTCGCCCTGCCCCCATTTTTCTGCGATTTCAGAAAGTTCTTTTTCGATCCGGCAGGCTGCTTTTTCTTCGCCTTCCGTTCCGGCTTCGCGGATGTAGTTAAACTGGCCGACGAACTCGTACTGCCGCTGGCCGCTGATGGTATTTGCTTTCATAATAATGTTATGTCCTTTTCTTAAAATTCTTCCAGTACCGCTTTCGCGCTGCGTACGGCTTTGACGTCCGTGCGGTAGAGGGTGTATTCGCTTAAGGATGGAAGTCCCATGTTCACATTTTCTTTCCGGTACTGCATCGGGCTCGCCAGTTCGATTTTTCCGGACATGTGATAGGCGGTCACGCCGGTTTTCGGATACAGCTCGCGGATCGCATCCGCGCAGATACCGCCGCCCGCCTGAATACGGATGCGTCCCGCCGCCTGGCGCTGCAGTTCGGCGAGAAGCTCTGCTCCTTTTACCGCACTGTTCTGCTGACCGGAGGTGAGAATGGTGTTCATACCAAGCGATACCGCCTGCTCAAGCGCTTCTTTGGGATCGCGGCAGACATCGAACGCGCGGTGCAGCGTCACGGACATGCCGTCGGCTGCCTCCATCAGCTGTTCCATTGCCGCCATATTCATCGTTCCGTCTTCTTTCAGCACACCGATGACAACGCCCTCTGCACCGAGTTCGCGGTACATTGCGACTTCCTCACGGATTTCTTCTAATTCATATGGGGTATAGCAAAAATCTCCGAACCGCGGGCGGATCAGTGTATGGATCGGAATGGTTGTCTGTCTGCGGATCACCTCAAACAGCTTCGGACTCGGCGTTGTTCCGCCGATCACCAGATTCTGACACAGCTCCAGCCGGCCCGCTCCGCCTTTTGCCGCCGCAAGCGCCGACTCCGCCGAGTCCACGCAGACTTCCAGGATATAATCGTTCATAAAATTCCCTCTGTTTTCGTAAGTTTTCTTTCTCTATCATACCCTATTTGGGGCGATTAGGAAAGAGCTTCTTTGGTTCACTTTCGTTCACTTCTGCTTTTGATGCAGATATTTTTCTCTCGTTGCCATGCCGCCGCGGATGTGCCGTTCAGACTTGTTCACATCCAGAATTTTCCTCGCCTCTGCCGCCAGACCCGGATTCACCTGTACCAGACGTGATGTCAGATCTTTATGCACGGTACTTTTGCTCACCCCGAATTTTTTCGCCGTCTGCCGTACTGTCGCTTTCGTCTCGATCATGTAAATCGCTGTTTCTACAGCACGCTCCTCGATATAGTCCCTCACAAAAAGCCTCCGAAGACGCTGTTTTTACAGTGTATTCGGAGGCTATGATGGGTATGTCTTCTATTTTATTATTTGTAATATACCCATACCGCTTTTGTCTGTTCCAGCACCTGATCGATATCCCAGGTTTTTTCGGAATTTTTTCTGCTGTTTGGGTCATTGATTTTCAGTCTGCCGTTCTGCAATCCGGTAAGAACGATGAAATGGCCGTTGCTGGTAAACTCCCCGGGACCCATCAGCGCAATGATGGGATTTCCGGCCTGCAGGTTGTTTTCCACCCGTTCCCGTTCCACAGGGATTTCTTTGCTGGAAAGGCCGATCTGCCGGGCTCCTTCCAGCATCAGAGACCAGGCGGTTCCGCTGCCGTCTACGGCGTAGCCGTTCTGTGAGGCAAAGTCGGCGACCCAGCGCGGATTTTTTGTGATATCGCCGGTCATGAAAATGGCAACCATGGAAAGCGCTGTCGGCCCGCAGCCGCTTAAACCCATCACTTCACCGGCATACTGGTGATAACCCCATCTCTGATCCCACTGTAAAAGAAGCGGGATTTCTGATATGTCTGCCAGGTCACTTAAATCAATCTCCGGTTCCACGTCTTTTTTCAACGGATACTCTTCGACAAATGTCTCCGTCTCTTTGTTTCTTTCATAAAGTTTCAGCAGCTCCTCCGGGTACTCGTCCATGGAGATTCCGTTTGCTTTGGCATATCGCTTGATCGGGTTCTGGCCGGCCCTCAGCACACCGGCAAAAATCAGAATGCAGCCGAGCAGGAGCACCGCCCGCATCCGCCGGACTTTTCGTCTCCGCCTTCGCGCTTTTTCTCTCCTGCGCGCCGTACTTTTCCATTCTGCCGCCTGTCTCCATTCCAGTGTATTGTTTTCGTTCCTCATAAAAACCCCCTCCTGCTCTTTTCATTATTTTCGGGGATTGCTATAAATCTGCCCATATGCTATCATATCAGATTTTAAATTTTTCTTTTTGCAGATTTTCCGAAGAAATGCGGCATTTTCTCTGTCTGCTTTCTTAAGATTCTTTTAATCCTGCATTTTGACCGTGCAAAAGGAATTCGACTACCTATGAACGGTAACAGATCATAATGAAAATCGGAAAATCCGGTAAATATCGTTGAGAAAACATATCAAAAATGGTAGAATAAGGAAAACACAAACTTTAAGCGGAGGATAAAACAAATGAAAAAACTGAAAGTAAAAAAAGGCAGTACCTGTATGGCATGTCTTGCCTGTGTGGGAGCATGTTCTGAGGCATTTTATAAGGTATTCGATCCGGACAAGGCATGTCTGCAGATCGTAGAGAAAAAGGCAGTCCGCCCGATCGCCTGTCCGCAGTGCGGAAAATGTGCAGAGGCCTGTCCGGAAGGCGCCATTACCCAGAATCCGAAGGGCGTTTACATGATCAACAAGAAAAAATGTACGGGATGCGGAGCCTGTGCAAAGGCCTGCCCATTTGGCCTGATCGTAAAGACCGAGGGAAATCCGGCTTCTAAATGTATCGCCTGCGGTATCTGCGCGAAAGCCTGTCCGATGGATGTACTGGAAGTTGTGGACGAATAATGATCCGAACTCTTAGATATCGCCAGGATCTCGTGTAAGCACAGATCCTGACTCATTGCTCACATAAACATAAAAATGCACTGTGGAACGTCGTCTGACAATTCCACAGTGCATTTTTATGTTAAACGAAAAACAATTTATTCCCATTCACTGTCCGGCACGATGATGGACACCCGTTTCCGAAGACGGCATTCCAACAGACAGGAACAAAATTTACAATTTTACTCCCGCGCCAGCAGAACCATCGATTTTGCCGGAAGCATCATGCTTTCTTTTATCTCTGCTCCGTCCTCTGCACAGCGTTTTCCATCGCAGAGCAGTTTCCAGTTTCCTTCCGGGAGTTTCTGCAAAGCTTCTTTTTCCCACGGATTGTAGAAGACGCAGACCGCGCGGCCATCCGGGTATTCCAGTTCGTAACCTGCGATCTGGTTCTCACGGAAAAATGTCTTTTTACAGTCCGGCTCGCACGTTCCGTATGCCTGATATTTTCGGCGCAGAGCGAGAAGACCGCGGTAATAGTCCACCAGCTCTTCCTGCTCTAAGGCGCGTGTCCAGTCAATTTTGTTGAGCTGCCACGGAGATTTGAAGCTGTTTCCCTCACCATGCTTCGTGCGCGCAAATTCCTCACCTGCCTGGAAAAACGGCATTCCCTTACAGGTCATCACAATGCCCGCTGCCAGACGGTTCATCGAAAGCGTCCTCTCATCCATCTTGTCAAAATCCGGCTCCACATTCTCCTTCCGTTTCGGGTCGGACAGTTTTAATTTATCCCACAGCGTATAATTGTCATGTGCCGACACGTACGGAATAAGCTGGCTCGCATTGCGCGGCTCATAGGCTCCTTTTCCGTCCATCCAGCCATCTGTTGCGGAAAGTATTCCTGCGGAAAGACGCTCTTTTCCATTGACATAGCCGCCCTCTGCGGCAATGAAAACACTTCCCTTAATAGAATCTCTCGTATCGTCACAGAACATGGAAATGCCGTCCATCAGCTTTCCGATATTCTGTTTATCCGATGGGAAATATCCCTCCTGCATCGCGCTTGCCGCTGCTTTCCATGGTTCACCGTAGACAAGAATCTCCTCACCGCGCGGCATCCGGTTCAGTGCTGTGCGGATCGCATTCATGGTTTCCGTATCGTGCAGCGCCATCAAATCAAAACGGAATCCGTCAATGTGATATTCCTTCGCCCAGTAGCAAACCGAGCGCACCATAAAACGGCGGAACATCTCCCGCTCACTCGCCGTCTCGTTTCCGCAGTCGGAGCCATTGGAAATCGTGCCGTCCTCCCACTCACGGTAATAATAGTAAGGAACAGTTTTCTGAAGCGGCGAATCGAGATTGTACGTATGATTGTATACCACATCCATAATCACGCCGATGCCGGCCTTATGCAGCGCCTGAACCATTTCCTTCATTTCCCGGATACGTACCTCGCCGTGGAACGGATCGGTTGCATAGGAGCCCTCCGGCACATTGTACTGTACCGGGTCATAGCCCCAGTTGAACGCTTCCGCATCGTCTTCCGGCACACTGCCGAAATCAAAAACAGGAAGGAGATGCACATGAGAAATGCCAAGCGATTTCAGGTAATCGAGCCCGGTCGCATGAATCCCGTCGCCGTTCAGCGTTGTGCCTTCTTCCGTAAAGGCCAGAAACTTTCCACGGTGCTTATCTGAAACACCGGAATGCGGATCACTCGAAAAATCCTTCACATGAAGCTCATACACGCAACGGTCCTCCGGCCGGATTTCCGGCCTTTTATCCTGCTTCCAGCCCACCGGGTCCGTCTCTGCAAGATTTACTACCATACTCCGCTCCGAATCAATACCGGAAGCCACGCCATACGGATCTGTCGTATCAAAAACGCCATCCGAGTGCAGGATATGATACGTATAATACGTTCCATACCAGGCCCCCTGCGCTGCACAGCTCCAGACACCCTTTTCGCCGCGTGTCATTGCAAGCGAAGCTATTTTTCGGTCTCCGTTCTCCCGGCTGCTGCCGCAGGAAAACAGCTCCAGCGAAACCTCCATCGCCGTCGGCGCCCAAAGCTTCCATTCTGTCACAAGCTGTTCATCCTTTTTCACCGAAACACCGAGGTCATCCCCTTCGTACGTAAAATTTTCCACAAATTCTTCCGATTCAAAAAAGCTTTTCCACTCCGCCGGCGTTCTTTTCACCACTGCATTCATCTTCTTTCCCTCCATCTCTTTGTAAACTCGCAGAATCTCTCCGACACTCCACGCCTGCGCATAGCAGCCCTTCGACATCACCGGCGCCGCACCATCATAAATCTCCGCAAGATGGAACAGACATCCTTCCTGCATCCAGCTTGCAAGACGGTCCAGCCCGCGGCGCACCTCCTGTTTTCCCTCCTTCGGGAAATAGTTCAGCACCGCACGGAAATACGCTCCCAGCGGAAATCCCCAGACAGTCCCCTGATGATATGCCCTGTCACGCTCCGGCTGGCTTCCGCCGATCCATGGATGAAACGCCGGATCCTCCATTTCCAATGACCGCAGTCCTGCTGTCGTGTACAGCTTTTCCTTGACCGCCTGTAAAATCCGCTGTCCCTGCTTCTGACTCACCATCTGAAACGGAAGTGCCAGCACAAACACCTGATTGCATCGGAACTGCATCTCTTCATACGTGCCGTTCAGCACATCCTTCAGGTACCCTTCCTTTTCCATCCAGAACTTTTCGAGGAAACTCTTTTTCACCTGCTCCGCAAGCTTCCCATATGCCGATCCGTCCTTTCCGACAAACGACGCCAGTTCTTCCAGAATCCTCAGACCATTATACCAGTATGCATTAATCTCCACCGGCTTCCCGTGACGCGGTGTCGGCAGCTCCTTGTCAATCCGCACATCCATCCACGTCACCTGCTCCAGACCGCCCCCGGCCATAATCAGCCCGTCACTGTCCATTTTAATGTGGAAATCCGTTCCCTTCTGATACCAGAACACAATATCCTCCATCACCGGAAACGCCTCGCGCACAAACTCCAGATCTCCTGTCTCAAGGTAATACTCATACACCACATCCAGAAACAAAAGTGCCGCATCCACCGTATTATACATCGGAATCGCATCACCCTCCGGAAACAGGTTCGGCATCAGTCCTTCTTTTGTATACGCCATAAAAGTCCGAAGAATGCTCTTGCACTCCTCATACTCCCCAATTGCCAGCGTACACCCCGGCAGCGAAATCATCGTATCCCGCCCCCAGTCCGCAAAATAAGGAAAGCCAGCCATAATACTCTTTCCGCCTGTCGATGCCCGTTCCGTAATATACTGACTCGCACTCACCGCCAGCCGCTTTCCCACCGGATCAGAAATCCCGGACTTTTCCGCAATCGCCTCCTGCCGCTTCGGTTCAGATAGTGAAACGGCATCTGCAAATCACTCTGCATCTTTTCAATCTGTTCGCTGTTTATCTGTTCAAAATAGTTGTCGGCACACTCCAGCAGTACCATACGGCAGAAATCCCGGACAAAGCTCATGTCGAGAAGCATCTGTGTTTTCTCCTGCATTGCGCTGCGGCTCTGCCCATTGACCATCAGATACAGCAAATGCTCCCGCAGAAACTCCATGCTTTCGTCCTTCCGTTTTTCCTCGCGCTCACTCTTTGCAAGCTTTTCGGTGATTTCACCAACCACCTTTTCAAATTCCTCCGGGTTGACCGGTTTTAAAATATAGGCGGAAACCCCGTAGGAAATCGCCTTTTTCGCATAGGAAAACTCGTCATACCCACTGAAAATCACTGTTTCCGTCCCAGGATACTCCTCATGAATCCGGGAAAGAAGTTCAATTCCGTCCATGAACGGCATATTGATGTCCGTCAGAAGCACGTCAATTTTCTCTTTTTCAAACACCTCCAGCGCTTCCTCTCCATTGGAGGCCTCCAGAATATTCTCCCGGATATTCATCCGCGAAAGCAGCATCCGAATGCCCTTTCGCTCTATCATTTCATCATCTACAATCAGATATGTGTACATGCATCGATCCTCTTTCTAAGCAGCCTGCCTAAAGCGGCGCATACTGGTTTTATTATACCATTCCCGCGGCAGAATTGCATAGCATTTACCGCTCAAAACCGTTACCGGAAACGCCAGGGAAGTAAAAACAGAGTCGGTGAAAATATTCTTATCCGACTCTGTTTTTATATTACATACTTTCAAAAAGCATCCCTGGATTCCCAACGCCGCTTTTCTTTCCGCCCAGTCCAGATCTGTTAAATCCGTCAGTTCTATAGCAAGACCCGAAAATAAGATCCTCCAAATCTCCTCTCCCTTTTACTTCTGATATTCCTCAATTCTGCAGACATGTTCTTTTGTCTTTTTATTATAATTAATTCCTACCAGAAGCAAGTTTCCCTGATATTCTTCCAGACTTCTGCAATATTCTTTGTCCTTAATCTGTGCAAGCGCACCCTCTGCTGTTTTGTCCCATTTCAGTTCTACAACCAGCGCCGGTTTGTCCTGGTATCTTTTTCTTGGTACGAAAACAAGATCCGCAAACCCTTTTCCCCCCGGCAGTTCACGGTAAACCGTGTAAAAATTCCGTGCTGCATACAGTGCCAGTGAAATCGTATAGCTCAACGCATTTTCGTCATTGTACTGAAGCTGTGACGTTTCAAAATGTGCCAGCCGAATTCCCTCTGCTACCTGTGTTTCCTGTTTTTCCCACACAGCCTGCAGAAGATCTGCGGAATTTTTCAGTGCCTTTGAAATATCTCCCCATTGGGAAACGGTTACCGCACTGGCATATTCTGACTGTACCTCGGCATTCGGAATAAAAACATATTTATTCTGTTCCTCATAACCAAGATATCCAAGATGAATCAGCAGTGTCAGCACATCATCCTCTGTCCGGAAAGTTGTCATATCATTCGTAAAACTGCCCGTGTTCACCGGAATCTTTTTCCCTGCCATCATCTGCAGTACGTCATCCCGCAGGCCGTCAAAATTCAGATCAATATACCACTGTAGTGCTTCAAATGTTTCTGTCTGATTCCAATAATTGCCGATTTTCCGGAATCGCATGGCATTGACAACCGAACGCGGGCTGTAAACCGAACTTTCTCCCGGGAACGAATAGCCGTCATACCAGTTTTTAATTTCTGCCAGATCCATCTGATACCGGCCGCAGAGTTCTTCTACTTCCTGCGCCGTAAATCCTACATATTCTGCGAGCGGCCCTGGATCAAGCATTGTAAATTCATCAAACATATTCAGGGCAGAATGGGTTCCATATTTTTTGATCGGCAGAATTCCTGTCAGATAGGCAAGTGCCACGTAAACCTTATCTTTCAGAAAATCCCGCAGGAAATCAAGATACTCTTCCTGTGCTTTTTTATCCTGCTGATATTCCCGGAAAACGCAGTCCCATTCATCAATGATAATGACAAACGACTGTTTTGTTGCCGCATAAATATCCTGCATCGATTCTACCAGATCTGTATCGTCAAAGTAGTCCACGTCCGGATAACTGTTTTTCAGTTCCCGCAGCAGCATTCTTCGAACACGGTCAATCACCTGGCCAATTTCCTTGCTCCGGCTCAGAAATTCCTGCATATTCAAAAAAATCGTAGGATATTGATTTAAGTGCTGTGCAAATCCGGCATTTTGAGAAATTTTCAATCCAGAAAAAAGTTCTCTGGAATCGCATTCCTTCCCATAATAAGCCGTCAGCATATCCGCCGTCATAGATTTTCCAAAGCGCCGCGGACGGCTGACACAAACGTATCTCTGCACGGTATTGAGCACCTGATTGGTATACTCGATCAGCCCTGTTTTATCCACATAAATTTCCGACTGGACCGCTTTTGCAAATTTTTCATTTCCCGGATTCAGATAAACTCCCATATTCCACCTGCGCCTTTCTCTTTCTACCTCTATCATACGATATTCTTTCCGCAAGTTCAATCTATCACAAGTTAAAAACACCAGAATGTTTTTAACTGAGGCAAAACATTCTGGCTGTTTTTTCTGGGATTGCTATGAGTCAATTAATTAATGAATAAAGAACGCATCTTCTTCCTCGTCTTCCACAACTGGCATCATCGGGTTATACTCGGTTTCCACCAATTTTTTCACCAGATCGTGATCGAAGTTGCGGCGGATTTCACAGGTTCTGTCGAAAATCATGGTTGCTTCATCCTCTGGGGTGCATGCCGGCCAGTTCGGGAGGGATGGGGTTTCCGGGCTTCCGTAGCGGGCAAAGTTGATCCAGGCGGTGGCCATACGCTCCTGCAGACGGTCTGTTTCGCCCGGGACATTACATACGGCAATGCGGTCGATGTTATGGAATACGAACGGAATCTCGGCACAATGCCATGCGGCTTTTCCGCCATCGATCGGGAATTCATAGGTAAACTGGTAGGAATAGGTCGGCGCTTCTGTAAACTCCGATTTCTGACGAATGAATTCGATCGTTGCCGGACGGAAGAACGTATCCACAGACCACAGGTCGGCAATTGTTTTGTCCGGATATGCTTTTTCAAAAAGAGAAATCAGCTCCGGTGTCGCATCCCCATATTTTCTCGTCAGGAACGCAATCTGTTCCTCACGGTTCATCTCATGTTTTCCCGGCACAACCGGTCCAAAATCAAACTCACCGATGTTGGTTCCTGCCAGCACAGGAATCGTTTTAGCGTGATCCGTAAATCCGCACTTGATCGGATTTCCGTGGAACCAGTCATTTTCCATCGGTCCCTGTCCGATATAGCAGCCTTTCGCGGCAACCTCTGCCTCAACTTTATTGTACGCATTTGACAGCTCATAATACGGGATCGTCTCAAGCTTCTCCACTTCGGACTCGTCCAGATTCAGTTCTTTTAACAGAGCCTTCACAATCGCGGTGCCGTCTCCGTCCTCTTTCTGATAAACCTTTGCCTCATAAACACCGCTCTCGATGATACCCTTCTGGAACAGGCCGTCTGCTGCCGGCGTATTCATCAGCGTTGCCACCTTCATACCGCCGCCGGACTGGCCGAAAATCGTAACATTCTCCGGGTCTCCGCCGAATGCCGCGATATTGTCATGTACCCACTGCAATGCAGCTACCATATCTGCGTTTCCTGCATTCGCAGAATTTTTGTATTTTTCACCAAACGGGGAGAGATCGAGATAACCGAGGATATTCAGCCGGTGGTTCACGGAAACAACAACGACATCTCCGAACTCACTTAAGTGATCCCCCTCATATGCCACATGCTCAATCGCAGAGCCGGCGCTGAAGCCGCCGCCGTGGAGCCATACCATGACCGGCTTTTTCGCACTCGGATCAAGACTCTGTGTCCAGACATTCAGGTTCTGGCAATGCTCGTCCTGCGGCCAGTAGCGATGCGGTACCAGCACCTCCATGTTCGGCTCATCCTGCTTTAAAAGCGGGCATACATAGCCGTATGCCAGCGCATTTTTGATTCCTTTCCACGGTTTCACCGGCTGCGGCATCTGGAAACGGTCCGCCTCAGCGTAATGGATTCCATGAAACGCGTATGTCGTATTCAGGCGGAAGCCGCGTACCTTTCCTGCCTTTGTCTCTACTACCGGATCTGTTTTACTGCATACAAAATAATCTCCCATATTTCAGCTACCTTCTTTCTATCCTGTTCTGTGACGCGCAGTTTTCAAAAAACCACCGCAAAATCCCCCTGATTTTTCCGTTTTTGCACCGGTCTTTGAAGCATCTGTTGTTTTTGCATTTACGCATCTGCTCCCTATTATACCAGACAATTTTTTCAGAAACAATTCTTTTTGCTTTTGTTTTTAGCAATTTATATCAATAAAGTCCGAAAATTGCGTCAAAAATGGATATTTCCATCACAAATTCAAAGTGCTACAATAAAAAAGAAGGTAAAATCAACGTAAAAAAGGGGACTACTATGACGAAAACAGTACAAAAGAGTAAAGCCCGCGATATGACCCAGGGCTCGATCTGGAAGCAGTTACTTCTCTTCTCGCTTCCGCTGATGGCCGGAAACCTTTTCCAGCAGCTTTACAACACCGTTGACAGCATCGTTGTCGGCAACTTTGTCGGCAAGGAAGCGCTCGCCGCCGTCGGTTCCGTCGGTCCGATCATCAATTCCCTGATCGGCTTTTTCATGGGGCTTTCCACCGGTGCCGGTGTCATTATCTCTCAGTATTATGGAGCAAAGGCGGATGAAAAGGTCAGCCGTACCGTCAGCACGACACTGGTGATGACATTTTTTCTCTCTATTGTCTTTACTATTCTCGGCATCTTCATTACACCGTACATGCTCCGCATGATGAGTACGCCGGACGACGTCATCCGTGAATCGGCAACGTATCTTAAAATTTACTTTGGCGGTGTTGCCGGTCTGATGTTCTACAACATGGGCTCCGGCGTTCTCCGTGCTGTCGGCGATTCCCGCCATCCGCTGTATTTCCTGATTTTTTCCGCCGTTGTCAATACCGTGCTCGACCTTTTATTTGTCGTTTCCTTCGGCATGGGAATCGAAGGTGTAGCGCTCGCAACCGTTATTGCACAGTGCCTTTCGGCGGTTCTGACGCTGTATGTGCTGACCACAACAGACGGCCCATACCGCATCCGTTGGAAAAAGCTCTGCATGGACTGGTCTTTGCTGTACCGCATCGTCTGTGTCGGACTGCCGGCTGCGATCCAGCAGATGGTAACTTCTGTTTCCAACGTTTTCGTGCAGTCCTACATCAATGTATTCGGCTCGGATGTTATGGCGGGCTGGAGTGCCTGCATGAAAATTGACCAGTTTATGATGCTGCCGATGATGAGCGTCGGTCTTGCTTCGACCACCTTCACAGGGCAGAACGTCGGTGCCAGCTACATTGACCGTGCAAAAAAGGGCGCCACAACCGCATTCCTGCTTGCCGAGTTTGTAACCATTGTGATGATGATTCCTCTGCTGATTTTCGCTCCGCAAATGGTTTATCTGTTTAACCAGGAGGCAGCTGTGATTCGTTACGGAACCCTGTTCCTGTATCTGCTCTCCCCGTTCTACATTCTCTGCTGCGTCAACCATGTTTACTCCAATGTCCTGCGTGGCGCAGGAGACACCAGAACGCCGATGATCGTGATGCTCGGAAGCTTCGTCGTGTTCCGCCAGATTTATCTGTTTGTGATGTCTCATATATTTGATTCCATCATTCCGATTGCACTTGGTTATCCGGCGGGATGGCTGGTATGCAGTGTTCTGATTTATGCCTGCTATCGGAAATTCCGGTGGGATAAAGGGATGCGGAAAAATTGAAGAATCTCTTTCCTGACATAAGCAAAAGGGACTGTTGCACTAATGCAGGGACTCCATAAAACAGTATTTTGACCTGATAACAAAAACCCAGAACTGTTGGCTGAATCAGCTACGCAGTTCTGGGTTTTCTGTTGTTTGTGAGCGCAAGAATCGTCCTGTGGCCACAAATTTTCAATTCTTGAAAATTCTTGCCTCCTTGGGACAGCTTCTTGTCAGGGCGTGCGTGCCCCAAACCCTGCTGGGAGTGAGTACGGCAAACTGGAAGTTGTTATTGTAAATCATTTTTTGATATTTCAATCGATGGATAGTGCTCTAAACTTGTTAAGTCAACATCTAATGGAGTAACGTATTCCATATAAAATTTTTCAGGATT